>JASIKV010000035.1 GCA_030049455.1 Terriglobia bacterium | reverse complement strand
TCGCGCAACTCGCGGTAATTGTAGATTTCGCCGTTGAAAACCAGAGTGACGTCGCCTGCCTCATTGGAGAGCGGCTGATTGCCCGTTTCCAGGTCAATGATGCTCAGGCGCTGAATCGCCATGGCGAGGTGCGGGAGTTGGAACTTGCCGCTGCTGTCGGGCCCGCGATGCAGGATGCGCGCCGCCATTGCATCGATGCGATCAGCGTGCGCCAACGGCTGAAGTTGAAAGTTGAATATTCCGCAAATCCCGCACATAGGGGGTCAGAAAGCAGGTTACAGTTTTCGGGCTAAAGTGAGAAGAGAAAACTCTGCAGGAAGGGAATGAATCTGACGGGCTGTCACGGCCGGAACGGAGGTACGACTCGGCCCGGCGGGCTGTCCGCGCCCGCGGCGCCTGCGGGTGGAATCTCCCAGACCGAAAAATCCGATTCATTCCACATCGGCTCGATTCGCCTGGCGTTTTCGTAAAGGTTTTCGACCAAACTATTCGGAGTAATCACCAGAACCGGCTGGGTGTTGGTTTTGGCGATTGCCCAAAATTCCGGCAGCGTAATCAACACGCCTTTGCCCGCCTGCTTGTCTCCCGCGCGCCGCAACGCGGCCTGATGCGCCACCTGGTAATTGCTGGTCATCTCGCCCCACTCGATGGAAAGCAGCCCCTCCGGCCGTCGCAGGTAAAACGGCAGGCTGTTGCGAAAATAGTAGTAGCCGAAAATCGGCGCATCGTGCAGCGGACTGGCCAGAATGGTGTCGGCCAGCCGGCGGCTGGAGTGGCTCTCCGCATAAAGTCGCCAGGGCGTGTAGCAGCGCAAAGCCACAACAGGAAACATCACTGCGCAGAGCGCGAAAGTGGCAATGGCCGCGTTTCGGCCTCGCATCTTTGCCGCCAGCCTGCGGCCCAGAAACCCCAGCGCGGCGAGAATCAGTCCCGTGTAAAGCAGAGAAGGCTGAATGAAATCCGCAACCTGCGGCTCGACCTTTCCCCCCATCCGCTTCTGCATCCAGGCAAACAGCCAGGAGTGCGAAGCGGCTGCCACAATCACTCCCAAGCCCAGCAGCAGCGCGAAGCCTGCGGTCAGCCAATCGGGCGCGCGTTTTTGAACGTCCTCGCCAACCTCCTGCCAGACGCGGGCGGCCAAAATGCTTAGGGGGACAATGGCGGGCAGGAAGTATGTCGGAAGCTTGGAATGGGAAAGTGAAAAGAAAAGAAACACCCACGCTGCCCAGGAGAGCAGAAACAATACGGGCCGCCCTGCCCGCTGGCGGAGCTCGCGCCACTGGCGCACGCGATTCCATCCCGCCAGGACCAGGAAGAGGCTCCAGGGAAAAAAGCCTCCAAGAAACACGGGGATGTAATAGAGGATTCCGCCCCCGCGTCGCGCCGCGCCGGTGGCGAAGCGCTTCAAACTTTCGTTCCAAAACGCGTAGCGGGGAAAATCCGGATTGCGCAGTGAGACGGCAATAAACCAGGGCAGCGCCACGGCGAGAAGAACCAACATTCCATATCCCCAACGGAGGTGCAGCCATTCGCGCCATCGCCCGCGCGCCGCCTGATAAATCAAAATTGAAATCAGGGGAATCAGGATTCCCACGAAGCCTTTGGTAATGACGGCCACGCCCATGGCTGCGAACGCCAGAAGTTCAAACCACGGAACGAGGTGGCGATCCTCTTCCGCCAGCCAGAATGCCAGCATCGCCAGCGTCACGAAAAAGGTCAGCGTCATGTCAAAGATAACTTCGCGGGCAAGCGCCAGAGCAAGGGGAGTGGTGACGAAAATCAGTCCTGCCCGCAAGCCGGAGGAATCGCCGAACATCCGGCGCCCCAGGAACCACGCGAGCAGCATGGTCGCCATTCCCATGAATGCCGAGGGGAGGCGCGCGCCAAATTCGGAAACGCCAAAGGTCTTCAGGGAAGCCGCCACCATCCAGAAAAAAACTGCGGGCTTGTCGAGCACCACAAAGCCGTTGAAGTGCGGCGAAATCCAGTCTCCCGTCACCATCATTTCGCGCCCCACCTCGGCGTTGCGCCCTTCGTCGGGCTCCATCAGCGGGGAACGCCCCAGCGCCGAAAAGAAAAGCAGACCCGCCGCGAGCAACAGCAGGGCGAGCGACAGGTAAACGGTGGTTTTGGATCGGGGAGAGGGTTCAGCGTCCGTCACGGTGGTTGGTCTTAAGCTGACTCCTGGCTTCTGACTTCGATGCTCTCGGGCGTTTCAACGACTTCCAAAACGGATTCGTAGGGAATCCAGTTTTTCTTCATCCAGCGCACAGCCCAAACGTCGGCCAGTCCTTTTTTCATTCTCCGCCAGGTGCCATACTTGGTTTTTCCCGCCCGGCGCGGGCGATGACTGACCGGAACCTGGGTCACGCGGTAGCCGCGCATTCTGAGGAGCGTCGGAAGGAACCGGTGCATGCCATCGAAGAGCTCCAGCCGGTCCAGGCACTCGCGGCGGTAGGCCTTCAGCGTGCAGCCGGTATCCACAATGTCGTCTTTCGTCACCCAGTTGCGGAAGGCGTTGGCAATGCGCGACGAGCGCCGCTTCCACCAGGTGTCTTGCCGGCGGGTACGGATGCCGCAGACCACGTCATAATCGGCAAGCATTTGGACGAGCCGGGGAATTTCCGCAGGATCATTTTGCAAATCGCCGTCGATGGTTACCACGGCGCGGCCTTTCGCCAGGTGGAATCCCGCGCCCATGGCCGCGGTCTGGCCCAGGTTGCGGCGAAAGTGCGCGATGCGGATTCGCGGATCGGCCAGTTGGGCGCGCTTCAGGATCTCCAGCGTCGCGTCTGTGCTGCCATCGTCAACAAAGAGAAACTCGGCGTCCCCCGGCCAATTCGCCAGCGCCGCCTGAAGTTGTTCGTGCAGGGGGGCGATGTTCTCCTCCTCGTTGTAGACGGGAATGACTACACTCAGCGAACCGCTTTCCACTGGCCTCCTCACCGGCCGGCATTTCATGCCGATTCTGAGCAATTTTAGCACGCTTGCGGCCTGGGGCCGCGAATTTCACTCTGCTCCGTTCTCAAGACCCCGCGCTTTCCTGCCGATATTCATTTGGTGCACCCTTTCGGGTAAAATGATGTGTCAGGTGGAATTTCGTAAACCCGCCCATAAGTATGACGCATGCCGGATGGCATCTTAACTTGAGGGTTTCAATCGGTTGGGGGCAGGGAGTAACTCATGTGTGGGATTGTCGCGTACACGGGAAATCAGCCGGCCCGGGAAATCCTGATTGAGGGGCTGAAGCGGCTTGAATACCGCGGATACGACTCGAGCGGAATCTTCATTGCGAATTCGCCGCCTTATCTTGCCCGCGCGGTCGGCAAGGTGGCGGAGCTGGAGCGCCAGGTGTGGAACGCCGCCCCGGACGGCCCGGCGGGAATCGCCCACACGCGCTGGGCCACTCATGGGAAGCCCAGTGAGGCGAATGCCCATCCGCACGGGGATTGCGGCGGCAAGCTCTATCTGGTGCACAACGGGATTATTGAGAATTACCTTCTGCTGAAAAAGAAATTGCAGGAGACCGGCCACAACTTCAAGTCGCAGACAGATACCGAAGTGCTTGCACACCTGATGGAAGCCAATTATCAGGGCAACCTGCCCGCCGCAGTGCAGAAATCGTTGATGCAGGTGCAGGGCACGTTCGGCATCGCGGTGATGCACGTTGACCATCCGGATTCCATCGTGGTGGCGCGGCGCGGCAGCCCCATCATTCTGGGGATCGGCGAAAAGGTCTCGCTGGCCGCTTCCGACGCCTCCGCCCTTGCCCAGCACACCGACAAGGTGGTTTTTCTCGAAGACAATGAAGTGGCCACGCTTGAGCCGGGAAAGTTTTCCATCACCACGCTCGACAACCGCTCGGTCAGCCGCGGAACCACCAACCTGGATTGGAACATTGAATCCATGGATCGCGGCTCGTTCCCGCATTACATGCTGAAGGAAATTTTCGAGCAGCCGGAAGCCGTTGAAAACGCTCTGCGCGGGCGCGTCAATCACGCGGAAGCCGTGGCCAAGCTGGGCGGCCTGGAGTCCGTGCAGGACCGCCTGCTTCAGGCGCGCCATTTGATCATCGTGAGCTGCGGCACCAGTTATTACGCCGGCCTGTTGGGCCGCTACGTGATGGAAACCCTCACCGACCTGACTGTGGAAACCGAGCTGGCGTCGGAATTCCGCTATCGAAAGCTGAACATCCGCCAGGGTACGGCTGTGCTGGCCATCAGCCAGTCGGGTGAAACGGCGGACACGCTCGCTGCCCTGCGCGAGGCCAAGCGCAAGGGCGCGCTGGTGCTGGGCCTGGTGAATGTGGTGGGCAGCACCATCGCGCGCGAAACCCATGCCGGCATCTATTCCCACGCCGGTATTGAAGTGGGCGTGGCGTCCACCAAATCATTCACTTCGCAGCTCACCATCCTGACTCTCATGGCCTTGCTCATCGGGCGCAGCCGCGACCTTTCCTACGAAGACGGCCACGAAATCCTGCGCGCGCTTGAAAATGTGCCCGACCAGATTCGCGAAATTCTGAAGCAGGCGGGGAAAATTCGCGAGCTGGCCGAGAAATATTGCCACTCTGAGCATTTTCTGTTTGTGGGACGCAAGTTCCAGTACCCCATTGCCTTGGAAGGCGCCCTGAAGCTGAAGGAAATCGCCTACATTCACTCGGAGGGCTATGCGGCCGGTGAAATGAAACACGGCCCCATTGCGCTGATCGATTCGAAATTCCCCACCATGGCACTGGCCCTCGAAGACGCCTCCTATGAGCGCGTCGTCTCCAAT
>JASIKV010000316.1 GCA_030049455.1 Terriglobia bacterium | reverse complement strand
CATCACCACGTGGTCCGAATACGCGACAATGACACGTTGCAATTGCGGCAGGGCGCCACCCGCCTGCGCGGCAAGGTAGAGCGGCTCGACATAGAGCACGGAATTCAGCTCAGGAGTCACCAGCAGGGTGCCGCGAATTACCTTGGAACCGCCCGTTCCCCACAGGGTAAGTTGCTGCGAAATTCCAGGATCCTGATCGATGCGCGACTCGATCTGCTGCGGACCGTAGATGAGTTTCTGTTTCGGAAATGTGAAGACCAGCACTTTTCCGTAATTCGGATCGTCGCATCGCGCCGCCATCCAGGCGATCATGTTGTCCTTGCGGGCGGGCGTGAACGCGGACATCAGAATGAATTCCTCGCGCGTCCCGACTTCCGCCAGCTTCATGATGGTGTAGTAGGGAGTCATGGCGGAGCCCGGTCCGCCTGCGGCGCTCTGGGCCACGCGCCAAAGATCTTCCTTATTGAAGAACACCCTCGGGTCCGTCATATGGAACACGGCGTACATGTTCGCCTGAATGGAAAAGAACTCTTCGGGATAACGGATGTGCGCGCGCAAGTCCTTGGGCATTTCCGAAAGCGGATGGAAGACTCCGGGGAACAATCGCGCATAGGTTTGAATGAAGGGGTCGTCAGGATCGCTGATGTAGAAACGCACTTCGCCGGAGTAGGCGTTTACCGTGGCTTTGACGGAATTGCGAATGTAATTCTCGCCGTCGGGAGCAGGCTCCGAATAGGGATATCGCGTCGATAACGTGTAGCCGTCGAGCATCCAGTAAAGGGCTCCGCTGTCGGAGATGACCATGTAAGGATCGTGATCGTAGTAGACGAAGGGCGTGAGGCGATGCGCGCGTTCCAGCACGTGGCGGTAAATCATCAGCCGGCTTTCCGGCAGAATCTCCGAAGAAAGCAATATGTTCTTCTCGCCAAAAGCCAGCGCGAACAGCAGGCGCCGCCAGAAATTATCGACTGAAATCCCACCCGTCCCCGAGTAGCTGGTGTAAACGTCCTGATCGCCGCGCGGATAATCAAATTCCGGCGTGTGCGTCTTGACGAAGCAGTAGTCACTTCCCTGCTCTCCAAAATAAATTTCCGGCCGGGTGACCTTGAGAGAAACATTCGACGCCGGGGGAATATCCTTAATGAAAAACACCGGCAACCCTTCACTGGTGGATTCGTTAACCGGCCCCAGGCACAGGCCATAGCCGTGCGTGTAGGTCAGGTTTTCATTGATCCAATTCCGGACCGGGAGGCTGTCGGGATTCAGCTCCCGCGCGGAAAGCGAGACCTGCCGGTAGACACCGTTAATCAAATAACGGTCATTATCGACGTGCTTGAAGTCATAGTAGGTGCGAATCTCCTGCAATTGCGCGAAGGTGGTGAGGAGCGGATTGTGGTCCCAAAGGCGGACGTTGCGGAAGGTCGCCTCATTCTGGCGAATGTCGTCCAGCGTCAGGTCTTCCATGGCGGAAAAGCTGCGCTCCTCAAAGCGGTCCAGCGCATAAGCCTTGCGCGTAAATTCGATGGAGTTGGAGATGTAGGGCCGCTCCTTATCAATCTCATTCGGCTTCACCACGACCTGCTGAATAATCTCCGGGTAAATCGACCCGCCTAAAAATCCCACCACCACCATCGCGCCGATTGCGTAGAGAGGCGTGCGAAAGTCGCCCTGTGCGGCGCGGGCAAAGAAAGTGAGGGCCGTCAGGATCGCGAGGAAAAGCAGCACCCACAGCACGGGCAGCGTGGCGTGGACATCCGAGTAACCCGCGCCGAATACCATGCCTCGCGGGGAATAAAGCAAGTCGTACATTCCCAGGCGAATACGGAAGGCGATCAGCACAAAAAGAATGCCGCCCAGGATCATCAAGTGGGCGCGCGCCGCTCGCGCGATGACGGGCCCGCGAGGGGTGATCCAAACACCACCTTCGGCCAGATACAGGAAAGTTGCGCTCAGCAGGCAGCCAATGAGCGTAATAAGCGCCAGATGATAAAGGAACCAAGTGTAGGGCAATTGAAACAGGTAGAAGCCCAGGTCGCGCCCGAAGAGCGGGTCGGGCACACCCATCCAGGGCACCTGGCGCGCGCGCAGGTAGACGAGCCAATGGCCCATTCCCCACTGGCTCGCGATGTAACCGGCAAAAAGCACGCCGCCCCAGATCACCCAACGGAACAATCCGCCGAATTTCTCAAGGGGCGCGAATTCAATGAACTCCCCGTGAATGCGAATTCCCTGCCGATGCGCGACGTTGTGGGCGATGATCAGGTTCAGCGCCACCACGAACATAAAGCCCACACCGGCAATCCCGCTCAGGTCGAGCTGGGCCTTCAAAATTGTCACGTAAATCGATCGATAGCCTTCCTGGTTGAACCACAGCCAGTCCACTAGCAAGCCCACGCCGTTGGTGAGCACCGGCAGGAAAACCAGGACAAACAGAATGAGAGCAATAATGATGCGTGCACCGCGATTTTTTGCCATGAGATTCTCCGGCGCTAATCTTCACACAGCGGCAGGCTGCTGTCAAAAACCTGAACAGGCCGGCAGGGAAAGGTTGGATTCTAGCATGGGCCGGACGGGGGTCATTCCCTTGTGATGGAATCCGGCGCAGGCACAATAGGACTCCGGTACTCTTGCACGACTTCCGGCTTATGCTATGATGGCGTGAGAAATCTGGCGCAAACTTTGGGGAAGAAGACGGCTTCGGGTGCCACGGATGGAAGGGGTTTCCACAGTACGGAAAGTCCGGAGACGCAGCCTGCGCATCGTTATGCGCGTCCCGCTTTATATCAGCCCCACCAATGCCCCGGGAACGGCCGATTGGGAGCCGGTAGAAACCCTGGTGGTCAGTTTGCATGGCGGAATGATTCGCAGCCGCAAGAGATTCCCCAAGGGAACCGACCTGCACATTCGGATGCGTGACAAACAACGATTCACGCGGGGCCGGGTCGTGTGGGAGGCCGCGGGGGCAAAAGATCTGGCGTTCGAAATCGGGTTTGAAATCCTTGACCCGCCGGGTTTTTGGGAAATCACTTTCCCCGAGGACCGGTGGTCCGGCGACCCGCATGTTTCCTCCAAAGGCAGTTGAGGAAGCCGGCCTGCCTTTTGCGCTGAAGGATGTACCCATGTTGGTGCGTGACATCATGACCACCGACCTCACGACGCTGCGTGAGGATGAGGCGCTGCTTGATGCCACGTTGATTCTCGCCCGGGGCGGCTTCCGCCACATCCCCATCGTGAATGGTCCCGAATTGGTGGGCATCGTCACAGAGCGCGACGTAAAGCACTATACGCCTTCCGTCCTCTCGGGAATTCCACCGGAGGAGTACAACCGGCTGATGGAGACCACCCCGATTTCCAAGATCATGCGACGAAATCCGGTCACGATCGAGCCCGGCAAGACCGTCTACGAAGCATGCCAGCTTCTTTTTGACAACCGCATCGGGTGCCTGCCGGTTGTGGAAGGCGGCCAGCTTAAAGGCATCATCACGACGACAGACATGCTGAGCCTCGCCCTGCGGCTGCTCAAGGAAAAAGGCCTGGCGCCGCCGGAATCGGCGGCGTGAGGCGGCCCCGACCGCTGGGCGGGAGCCCGCAACCTGCGCCAAATTCCGCATGAGGTTTTACCTCTGCCACCAATACTCCGCCAGAAACCCGCAAGCCCTCGAAAGGAATCCAACATCATCACAGTCGCACGGGTGCCATTTTGTCAAAAATCCGGCACGGGAATTTGCTGGCCCGGATTGATGATGGTCGCCCTCTGCGTACTTGCCGGACCGGCGGCCGCAGCCAGGCAGAAGCCCCCGGTGCAATATCAAATCCCCACGCCTCCCCAACCGGATTTTTCCGCACTGGATTGGCTGATAGGCCAATGGTCAGGGAAAACCCTGCCCAACAGTCCGCTCGGCGAGATGCAACTTTCCGCCAACTACGATCTGGAGAAGCGCTTCGTGGTCCTTCGGGGTGAGATTTCCCTCGCGGCCACTCCCACGGTTCCGGCCACCAAGGAATCGTGGATCGGAATCTTGAGCGCCAGTCCCGACCGGACGGGTTTCATGCTGCAGGTTTTCTCCAGTCATGGATTCATCACGCGCTATCGGCTGACCATGGAAGAGGCGGAGGTCCACCTGAATCCGGAGGGTGGAGATTCGCCACCACCCGGCTGGCTGTTCCGCAGAGTCTGGGCGCGAACCGGACCGGATGAATTCAGCGAGACGGTGCAGGCTGCACCCCCCGGAAAGACTTTCTTCGATTACTACACCGTCAAATTCACCCGTGTGCCGCCCCCGGCAAAATCAGCTCCCCAACCTGCCAAACCCGCTCCCGGGCCTGCCAAGGATTCGCCCAGCCACTAGAGAGCGCCTAAATAGAAATTGGTGTAATATCTCCGCATCGGATTCAGGGCCAGACCGCCTTCGCGGACTTGACAGCAGCGATCCGATATTCATTATTCAACCTCCCGGGAGGATACCCCATGTCCAAAGGGAAAAAAGTCTTACTTATTGTCGTCATCGTATTGGTGGTGATCGTCCTGGGGTTGGCGATCATCGTTCCCATGCTCGTGAACGTGGACCGCTTCCGGCCGCAGGTGGCCGCGCAAATCCAGCAAGCCACGGGCAAGCCCACGCAGATTGGTCACCTGGACCTTTCCATCATTCCGCAAGTGGCTATTCGCGTGGATGATTTCTCACTGGGAAATCCCGCTGGCTTTCCCAGCGGTGATTTTGTGAAGGCCAAATCGATCAAAGTCGTTGTGAACGGCATCGCCCTGCTGCACCACCAGGTGCAAATCACCTCATTGAATCTTAGGGATTTGACCATCAACATGCTGGAGGACGCGCAGGGCAAATGGAATTTCGAAACTCCCCCTTCCCCGGCGCCTTCTCCCGCGCCTTCTTCGGATAGCAGCGGTTCGTCTTTCACTTTGGGCGTCATATCCAGACTTACTGTGAGCGGCGGACAGGTTTCTGCCGCCAACCTGCTGCCCTCCGGCGCTCCGGGCCAGGCCCTCATGGCAGTCCACGGCGCATCCATCGACTTGCAGAATGTGAACCTGGGGGCGATGAGCGGCACCTCGCAGCTCACGCCCCGCACGGATTCCGACCCGTTCGCACGCTTGAGTGGTTTGTTCAACACCATCGTGTATGCTGCCGAACCCGCCGGGCCACCTCTTGCGGAAGGAACGATTGATGCCGACGCCCTGGAGTTCGCCGAGTTCAGTGTGACCAAAATGAGTTCTAAAATTCGCCTCTTTCCTAAGGAAGTCTTCGTGGACGACCTGAAAATGAAGCTCTACAGCGGGAGCGCCAGCGGCAATCTTTCGCTGGACTTCGGCGGCGCCAACCTGTCCTATACCGTCGACATGAACCTCAATGGCGTTAATATGGCCGAACTCGTCAATGCCATCCCGCAGGCGAAGGGGATGATCAGCGGAACGATGGAGGCAACCGCTAAGCTGAGCGGCGCCGTGCTGAAGTCCCCTGATCCACTGGCGGGAATCACCGGCTCGGGGCAAGTCAGCATTCGCGACGGCCGCATGCCCAGCCTGCAATTGGACAGCAACCTGCGCACACTCGCGAAAATGGCCGGCGTCGGGCCTGCCAACGGCGACCCTTCCTCCTTCTCTTCTCTCTCCGCCGACTTCCACATTGCGGACGCCAAACTTACCAGCAACAAAATCGCGCTGGCGGGAAACGGGGTCGATGTGGACGGTGCCGGAAGCCTGACCACGGCCGGAGACGGATCGCTCGATTACCAGGGTGATGCCAGCCTCACTGCCAGTGACAAGAATCCCCTGGGTACGGTTTTGGGCGGACTGGCAGGCGCCAAAATCGAAAACGGCAAGATAGTTTTTCCCTTCACCGTGGGCGGAACGTTCGCCCAGCCCAAGTTCTCCGTTAAAAGCGGCGAAGGAAACCCGGCCGAAGCCGGCAAAGCCATGGCGCAGCAACCCGTGAACGCGGTGAAAGGCGTTTCCGGGTTGTTCAAAAAGAAGCAGCAATAAAATTTCCTGTTCCCATGAGTTATGATGGCAATGAACGCGCCTGCCACGGAGTGCAGCGCCTGATTCAATAGCGCCCGCGCGACCGTGCAGGCAGTAAACATGATCCAAACTACAAATAGCGTTCACGTAATTCCCGCCGCCACGCGCCTTGAGCGAGTGCGCTACGCCATTCGCGACATGGCGGTGCTCGCCGAGCAACTGACGCGTGAGGGCAAAACCGTCCTTCCGCTCAACATCGGCGACCCGCTTAACTTTGACTTCGAGACCCCGCCCCACCTGATTGCCGCCGTGGAAAAGGCGATGCGCGACGGCCGGAACGGCTACTCACCCTCGCTGGGAATTCCTGAAGCAATTGAGGCTATTCGCGCGGAAGCCGAGCGCAAGGGGATTCGCAATATTCAAAGCGTCTTCCTGACCTCCGGCGTAAGTGAAGGCTTGGACGTGTGCTTGACGGCGCTGGTGAACTCCGGCGAAAACGTTTTGACCCCCAGTCCCGAGTATCCGCTTTATTCCGCCGTGCTCGCCAAGCTGGGGGCGAACTCCAATTCCTACCTGCTGGATGAGCAGAACCAATGGGAACCCGACCTTGGTGACATCGCGCGCAAGCAAAATTCCGGCACTCGCGCCATCATTGTGGGCAATCCCAACAATCCCACGGGCGCGGTCTACTCACGCGCCACGCTTGAGCGCATTGTCGACTTCGCCCGGCGCAACAACCTGGTGATTTTCGCCGACGAGATTTACGACAAGCTGATTTTGGACGGCGAGCCGCACGTCTCTCTTGCCGCGCTGGCGGCGGATGTTCCGGTGGTCACTTTCAACGGGCTCTCCAAATCCTATCTTGCCCCCGGATGGCGCGTGGGATGGGGCATCGTGAGCGGCGACGCTGCAACCCTAAAACCTTACCTGGAGGGAATCCACCAGTTGCTGCGCGCACGCTTGTGCTCGAACCAGCCCCAGCAATACGCCGTAAAACCCGCCCTAGAAGGCCCGCAGGACCACCTGAAGCCGGTGCTCGCCAAATTGTGCGGGCGTCGTGACCTTACAGTCCGCGCCTGCCGGTCCATACCGCGCTTAAGTTGCGTCGACCCGCGCGGAGCCTT
>JASIKV010000315.1 GCA_030049455.1 Terriglobia bacterium | reverse complement strand
CATTCGGCCTCTCTGGAAATGCTGCTGGAACGCTTCGGGCTTGCGGAAAAACGCCGGGCTTTTTTCGAAAACCTTTCCGGCGGGCAGAAGCAGCGCCTGGCGCTGGCGCTGGCCCTGGTGAACAATCCCGAACTCGTCCTGCTCGACGAGCCCACGGTCGGCCTGGACGCGCAGGTGCGCCGCGACATCTACGGCCTGATCGAACAATTCCGCGAGGAACATCGCAGCACGCTGCTGACCACGCATTACATTGAGGAAGCCGAGCGCTTGTGCGACCGCGTCGCCATCATCGACCACGGCCGGGTAATTGCTCTGGGGACGCCGCGTGAACTGGTGCGCGCCTCCGGCAAGGGCACGCGCCTGGAAGTGACACTCGCCCAGCCGGTCCCTGCCGAGCGCTTGAAGCGGCTCGATGCCGTTTCCGACTGCCACGAAGCCGGCGGAAAATACATCCTCCACGCCCAACCGCCCGCCGCAGCCGTGGCCGCGCTGCTGCGCTTTCTGGAAGCGGAGAGTAATTCCCTGCTCGACCTGCACATCGCCCCGCCCACCCTGGAAGACGTATTTGTGGAGATGACCGGGCGGCGCATGGAAGACTCATGAAGCACTCGATCCGAATCGCGCTGATGGGTATCCGGCTGGTGATGCGCACCAAGGTGGCGCTGTTTTTTACCTTCATCTTTCCGCTCATCTTTCTGTTTGTATATGCCGGAATCTTTGCCCACGGAAATCCCCGCGAAGTGCTTTACCTGTTCGGTCCCGTCGTAACGCTGAACATCATGAGCAGCGGCTTCTTCGGGCTGGGCCTGCAATCGGTGATGCAGCGCGAGCGCGGCAGCCTGCGCCGCTACCGGCTGGCGCCGCTCGGAGCCGGGAATATGGTGCTGAGCAGTTTGATCGCAAATTATCTGCTGGAGCTGCCCACCATCGCCCTGCTGGTTTTCTGCGCCATGGCGTTCTTTCATATGCCCCTGCGAATCGACCTGCTGACGCTCTTCCTGCTGGTCACCGTGGGGACGTTTGCCTTCGCCGGCTTCGGCCTGACGATTGCGAGCGTCGCCAACACCATGCAGGAAGCGCAGGTTTACAACAACGTCTTTTGGTTCGCCCTGCTCTTCCTCTCAGGCGTAACGGTCCCTCTTCCCATGCTCCCGGGTTGGATCCAGCGGTTTGCGGCGTTTCTGCCCGCAACTTATCTGGTCAGCTCATTCCAAGCCATCATGGTGGGCGGCCAGTCGGTGTTCCAGCATAAGGCGGAAATGGCGGCGCTGCTGGTCTCAGGAACATTCGGCGTGCTTCTGGCGTGGAAGCTGTTTCGGTGGGAAAAAGAGGAGAGGATTACCACGCGCGCCCGTGTCATCGCCCTGACCTTCGTCGTGCCCTTCATCGTCATGGGATTTTGGATGAACGAACACGGCAACCTTGCGGCAACCTGGAAGCAAACCTTCTCCATGCTCAGTCCCCCGGCGCCCGCGGTGCAGCAACAGGCTCCAACCCAGGAGGGAACTTTGTTGAACGGCTTCGAAAGCCTGGAGCAATCGGAGATCCTGCTGAAGACCTGGCAGGTGAGCACTGACCCGACCGCCGCCGGCCGCTCGGTGGGCGAGTTCGAGGTCATTTCACCCGGGGCCAACGGCACCGGGCACGCGCTGCGCTTCAAAGGACGGGTGGAGGCAGCGCTTGGGTCCAACACGGGATACGTTACAGCGCGATATCCGTTCACGCTGCCCGAAGGCGCCCCGCCCTTGCGCGGCATGCAGTTGGAAATTCGCGGCGACAGCAGGCTTTTTCAGGCGAAGCTGGTGCCGCCCGACCCGACACTGCCCGCCCCAAGTTTGAATTTCATTCCGGACGCGGAGTGGCAAAGCATTCGCCTTCCGGCCGCGGGTCTGGCGGCGAATCTACCGCCTCACAGGAATTCCTGGGTCCTGGAATTTCGAGTTGATGGCCCGCCCGGCGGTTTTCAGCTTGATATCGACGAGATTCGGATCTATTAGGCAGAACGAATCGAGGCCGTGCGGGGTCCAATACCCAAGAGCATCGGACCCCGCCTATTGGACGTTGAACCTTGCGGAATTACGCCGCTTTGAACGACGCGCTCTGGACCAAAGTTCCCCATTGAACTTTCAAGGTCGCGCCGCCCCCCATCTTGGAAAGGGTGATTGTGACCAAATCCACAGAATCCGCGCCCTTGGAGCCCTCCATGGGGACCGAGGCGAAATCCTGCGCCTTGTCATGCTGAGTGCCCCATTGCCCATGCTGCTTGTTGAATACCAGCTTCCAGCCACCGTCCTCTACCTTTTGCATCCAGATGCTGTATTCGCCCGCCGGAACCTCAACGTCGCCGAATTTCAGATTGACGTCCGTCTTGAACGTCGTGGAAGTGTTGTTGCCCAGGCGCCAGAATCCGCCCGCGGGCAATTGGCCGAGCAAATCGTCTGTGCTGCGGCCCTTCAGCGATGGCCGGCCGTAGTCCACCGAAACCGTTTTTCCCCTTAGGGTGACGGTCGCGCTGCCCCGGTCTCCCTGCGCCCAGGCCACGCTTGCCATACACCCTGCCAACAAAACTCCCAGAGCTGCAATTGCAATTTTCCTCATACCCTCTCCTCTCCGTCAATTTGTTCAGACCGCCTGAACATCCAGCGAGGCGGGATTATACCGCCGCCCGAGCCCTTCCGCCAGAGGGGTGCA
>JASIKV010000314.1 GCA_030049455.1 Terriglobia bacterium | reverse complement strand
CCAGAAGCTGCTGACCCTGGAGGAAGCGCGCCGGCGTAAACCGGCCCTCGATTGGAAATCGTACCGCCCCCCGCGCCCTGCCTTCACAGGCCTGCGAGTGTTTCGCGAGTTCCCGCTCAGCGAGATTGAGCCTTACATCGATTGGTCGCCGTTCTTTCAGGCATGGGAGCTGCGCGGGACTTATCCGAAGATTCTGGATGATGCCACCGTAGGCGCCAGGGCGCGCGAATTGCTGGGCGACGCCCGGAAGCTGCTGGACCGGATCGTCGCAGACCGACTTTTGACGGCCAACGCCGTCATGGGATTCTTCCCTGCGGCAACCGTTGGTGATGACATTGAAGTTTATGCCGATTCCTCACGCTCCTCGGTGCTGTCGGTTTCGCATACCTTGCGTCAGCAGATGGAGAAAGCCGCAGGGCACTACAACTGGGCGCTGGCCGACCTGATCGCGCCGCGGGAAGCGGGCGTGGAGGATTACCTGGGCGCCTTTGCCGTCACCGCGGGGGCGAACATCGAGCCGCTGCTTGAGCGGTTCGAGCGCGACCATGACGATTACAATTCCATCATGGCCAAGGCGCTGGCGGACCGCCTGGCCGAAGGTTTGGCCGAGCTGATGCACAGGCGCGCGCGCGAGTGCTGGGGTTACGGGCAGGGTGAGAATCTGACGGCAGAGGATTTAATCCACGAACGCTATCGCGGCATTCGCCCGGCGCCCGGATACCCCGCCTGCCCCGATCACACGGAGAAGCGCGACCTCTTCCGCCTGCTGGACGCGGAGAAGAATACGGGGATTCAGTTAACCGAGAATTTCGCCATGTCGCCCGCAGCGTCGGTGTGCGGATTTTACTTCTCGCACCCGGAGGCAAGATATTTCGCAGTGGGGAAGATCGATCGCGATCAGGTGGAGGATTATCACCGGCGCAAAGGGATGGACCTTCGAGAGGTCGAGCGCTGGCTGCGGCCTAACCTGAACTACGATCCCGATATTGGGGACTTATGACTTCGGAAGGGGCGCCAATGGCGACAAGCGGGCAAATTGAGCCGGGCGGAGCAGCCGCCCGGCCAGCCCATAAGCCGGTCGTTTCCATTGCGATGGCAGTCTGCAACGTTGACCGCTTCCTTGCCGAAGCCATTGAAAGCATCCTTGGTCAATCCCTGCAGGATTTTGAGCTGATCATTGTGGATTTCGGTTCAACCGACAACTCCCTCGACATATCTGCCCGTTACGCCGCGAAAGACGCGCGAGTCAAACTGCACCGCGCCGAAAACTGCTCCCTTCCCGAGGCCCGAAACAAGGCCAGTCTGCTTGGGCAGGGGGAGTTTATTGCGGTCGCCGACGCAGACGATATCTACCTGCCTGACCGCCTGCGTTTGGGAGTGGAGTTTTTGAGGCGGCACCCGGAAGTCGGCCTGGTGGGCACCGCGATGGAGTTTATTGACGCCGGCGGCAAGCCGCTGCACACCGCGAGCCATCCCGCCAGGAACAGCGAAATTCAATCTGCTCTTATGACCCAAAGCGTGTTGTTTCATCCCACAGTGCTGATCCGCAGGGAGGCCTTTGTCAGCGCGGGGGGATACCGGCCGGTTTTCAATGTCGTTTATGACTACGATCTTTGGCTGCGCATTGCCGAACACTTTCAAATCGCCAACCTTGAGCAGGTAGCAGTCAAGTACAGGATCCATTCGCATCAGGATTCGCTCCGGCAACTCCGGCAAAGGACGCTCAGTAAGCTCGCCGCCCAGGCGTCCGCCAGGAGGCGGCGGCTGGGTCAAACCGATCCCTTGAATTCGGCGGCGGAGATTACTCCCGCCCTGCTTACCGAACTTGGCGTAACCTATCAGGAGCAGCAACACGAGTTGTTTTTGGACTATCGGCATTGGATCTTATTGCTATCCTCGTCGGGTGAATACGCATTGGCCCTGCGCGCGGCGACGGAGATCCTGCAAAGCGATTTAAGCGGCATCGAGCGAAGGCTAATCGCCGATGTCCATTTGAGCGCAGCGAAGCTATGGTGGAGGGAAGGGCGGCGAATGCGGACGATTCAGTCGGTATGCCGCGCCGTCATGACCGATCCGGCCACAATCGGGCGTCTCTGCAGGGCTGCCTTACGACGGATTGGCCTGGAATAGGAATGCCGAGATCGCCCTGGGGCCGCATGCCCGGATGACCATAGCGCGGTAATGACGACGTATGCAGCGGCCTTCATGAATCTCCCTCTGACTCGGAGACCGAGTGGTCGAAGACATACCATCCACAGCCGGTGCAGCAAGCGAGATTGAGCTGCTGTACGGGCTCGAGGACAAGCCGCCGTTCCGCGAAACCCTCTTCGTGGCGCTCCAGCACGTGTTTGCCGTTTTCGTGGGGATCATTACCCCGCCCCTGATCATCTGCAACGCCCTGAAACTGGATCGTTCCGACACGGTCTTTCTTGTCAGCATGTCGCTTTTCGTTTCCGGCGTCGCCACGCTGCTCCAGTCGCACGGCTTTGGGCCCGTGGGATCGCGCCTGCTGAGTATTCAAGGAACCAGCTTCGTTTTTCTGGGGCCGATCATTTCCACTGCGGGGTTGATTATGTCGGCCGGAGCCTCAGCGCACGCGGCGTTGGGCGTGATATTCGGTGTGTGCCTCGCCGGGTCATTCGTGGCCATCAGCATCAGCCAGTGCATTCAAATGGCCAGCCGCATTATCACTCCCCTGGTCACGGGCACCGTGGTTACGCTCATTGGGCTGACGTTGATCGAAGTGGGCATGATCACCATGGGGGGTGGATTCGATGCCCGGCGCGACGGATCGTTCGGAAGCCCCGCCAACCTGGCATTGTCAGGGTTGGTGCTGATTACAATCATCATTTTCAATTCCTGCCGCGTCCCGCTTTTGCGAATGACCTCCATCGTGCTGGGCCTCGGCTTGGGATATGTCGTTGCCCTATTGCTGGGCAAGGTGGATCTCAGCGGGCTGCGCGGGCTGTCACTGGTGACGATTCCCTTCCCTTTGCACTACGGCCTGGGCTTCAATGCCGGGGCGATAGTGCCCTTCGCGTTTTTGTACCTCATTACGGTGATCGAATCGGTGGGTGATTTGACGGCCACCTCATCCCTCACCAACCAGCCGATTGCCGGAGACATCTACTTTCGCAGGCTGCGCTCCGGAGTTCTTGCCGACGGCATTAATTCCCTTATTGCCGCAATCTTCAACTCTTTTCCCAGCACAACCTTTGCGCAGAACAACGGCGTGATTCAGTTGACCGGCGTGGGGAGCCGCTACGTCGGGACATTCATCGGAGTCATTTTGATGGCACTTGGATTGTTTCCCGCCGTGGGTGGACTGGTGCAGGCGCTTCCTCCGGCGGTCCTGGGCGGCGCAACAATTGTAATGTTCGGAACGGTAGCGGCGGCCGGGATCAGAATTCTGGCGGGTTTGACCATGAACCGCCGGTCGTCGATCATCATTGCCGTTTCGCTGGGACTGGGCCTGGGGGTAACGTTCGTTCCGGACATACTGCGCTCATTGCCGGACCTGCTGCGGAACACTCTCTCCTCGGGAATTGCCACGGGCGGAATCTGCGCGCTTGTGCTGAATGCCATCTTGCCGGGCGAGCGATGTTGATTCGGGCTAGCGAAATATTCCCGTATGCCCAAGCGAATAGCGGCCGGGTTGGGGATAGACGCACAGGCCATGGGGTTGCTTGCCCACCTTGATTCGGGCGAGCAGTTTGCCGTTTGCCGTGTCAATGGCGTAGACCTCGGAGTCATAGCGCCCGGAGAGCCACAACACCTTGCCATCGGCTGAAACACCGCCCATGTCCGGACTGCCGCCTCCGGGCAACTGCCATTTTTCCACGACCCGGCGGGCCGCAAAGTCCAGCACCGAGACGCTTCCCTCTCCACGATTTGAAATGTAGAGATATTTGGAATCGCGGCTTGTATAGAGGCCGTGCGTCCCTTCGCCCGTGGGGATGAATCCGAGGATTTTGAAGGCGTCGCCATCGATTTCGTAAACGCCGTTGGCCGTCATGTCGGCAACGTAAAAAATCTTGCCGTCGGGCGAAAGCTTGACGTCCTGGGGGGCGCCGAATCCGGGAGGAATGGAGGGAGGCATGTGCTCCATGGCAATCTTTGAATGCTGAGTGGTCACGCGGGGCAGTTTCAATTCCCCGATCACGCTTTGTTGTGCGACATCCACTTTCAGCATCATGCCGGAAAACTCACAACTGGCAATCAGATAGCGGCCGTCGGCGGAAAAGTCCATGTGATCGACGCCGCGGCAGGGGACGGAGAGCGAGTGCTGCAGCTTCATGGTCTGGGGATCGACAAAGTCGAGCCTGCGTTGGGCCTCCGCCACAACAATTGAAAACTTGCCGTCCGGCGTGTTGTACATGTTGTAGGGGTCTTGAACGGGCAGTGTTTCACCCTTCTTGCCGGTGGCCGGGTCGATTTTGGTGACGCTGTCGCCCAGATCGTTCAGCACCCAGAGGGTCTTCAGATCGAACGAGGGAGTGACATGCTGCGGCTGGCGGCCCACGGCAAAGTGCTCGATGACTTTATAGGTGGCGGGATCGATCACGTCCACCGAGTCGCTTTCACAGTTGGGCACGTAGATGCGGGA
>JASIKV010000313.1 GCA_030049455.1 Terriglobia bacterium | reverse complement strand
TGCGGGTGGGGTGCTGCAAAAGCAGCGGAGGCGGCCCTTCCCCCAAGCACACGGTGGCTGTGGCCAGCGCGATGACAAGAGCAATCGTTAGCTTCATTCCAAACGCTTTATCCTTCAGATGCCCGGCGGCAGCTTTTTCACCGTGATCGGGTCCCCGCCATAAAGCGTTGGCGCCCCAAGGGCGAAAGCATCCTTGTTGTACGCCGGCACGTCAGTCTGAATCAGTTTGTTGAAGTCGGCGAGGTGCTCATTTAGTTCCTTCGTGAGTTCTTCCTTATTCTCCAGAGCAAGCTGCGAAGGGGGTTCACCGTAAGCAAATGCCCCTCCTCCGGAAAGTTCGGAGAGCTTGGCGTTGAACGCCGCCAAATAGTGAATGTCATCCTCGGCGCCGGACTGCAGGTCGGAGTTGTAGACAGAATCTTTCATGGTGCGCAGTTTCCGCGCCAGCGGAAATGCCTTGCTCATGAGCGGTTGGAACTTCTTCTTCAGGTCGTTATCGTCGCTCGTGCGCACCGTGGTTTGGAAAGCGGTAAGAGTCTTCTGCATTGCGTCAACCCGGTTGAGCATTTCGTTGAGGGCGCTCACCGCGTTGCGCCCTTCGAGCGCGAAGCGCAGCGAGGCGCGGAAATTCTCCTGATCGATCTTGATATTCGGGTCCGGATTCACCTCCACGTCGCCTTCCGCCTTCTTGGCGCCTGAAACGGTGATTACGAAGTGATATTTGCCGGCGATGACTTGCGGTCCGCGGCCGCGACCGAAGAACTCGGCAAACTCGCTGAGCTCCTGTTGCCGTTCGAAACTCAGCCGCGTCGGCCCCTCGTAGCGCATGCCCCACACAAAACGGTTGATGCCGGCCTTGGATGTACCATGTTCAGTGGAGACTGTGTTTCCATGCTCGTCGGTGAAGACGATGCTGACCGGGCCTTCGCCGCGCCCACCACCCGGACCCTCACCTTCGCCCTGTCCTCCCCCGCCGCCGGCCATTGCTGCGCCGCCCCCGCCGCCTGCACCTCCACCAAATCTGCCGCCGCCGCCACCGGGGCCTCCCGGACCACCCCCGCCGCGCCTTTGCTCAATCTCCTTCTTCAGGTAGTAGTCAATCACGGCCCCTTCGGGCGCGTTGGGAGTGGAGAAATCCGGTGAAGCTCCAAACCCGCCCCCGCCGGCGCCACGCCAATGGTGGAACAGAGTCCCGGGCGCCGTGCTGACCAGTTGAAAATCGCTGTCCTGCATCTTCGCGGTAAGCGTCTCAATGGGACGAATATTGTCAAGCACGAACAGTCCCCGCCCATGTGTTGCCACCACCAAGTCGTGCGCGGTTTTGACAAATTTCACATCGTAGACCGGCACGGTGGGGAAGTTGGATTTCAGCGGTTGCCAGTGCTCGCCCGCGTCCTGTGAGAAGAAGAGTCCGGAGTCGGTGCCGAGTACCAGAAAACCGCGCTGATTGGGGTCCTCGCGGACCACGTGAGCGCAGTAATCAGGCGGCAGTCCGTCTGAAATCGATGTCCACGTCTTGCCGTAGTCGGAGGTCTTGTAAACGAAAGGCTTGGGGTTGTCCAACTCGTGAGCATCGTAGGTTACATACGCCGTCCCTGCGTCAAAGGGCGAGACACCCACCTGATAAACGCGGGCCCACTCGGGCGCGCCCGAAACGGCGACGTTGCTCCAGTTTTTTCCGCCGTCGCGCGTCACCTGCACCAGGCCGTCGTCGGTTCCCACCCAAATTACTTTGGGGTCGGTGGGGGCGAGGGTGATGGTCAGAATCGTGTTGTAACTCTCCGCGCCGCTGATGTCGTGCTGAACAGGGCCGCCGGCGATATCCTGCTTCGATTTGTCGTTGCGCGTCAGGTCGCCACTGATGGGCGTCCAGTTCCTGCCGCCATCGGTGGTCTTGAAAACCACGTTTCCGCCCAGATAGGCCTCGTCAGCGTTGGCTTCCGAAACGGCGATGGGCGATGTCCAGTTGAAGCGGTATTTCAGGTCGGCCGGCTTCACTTCTTCCACGCCTTCCAGGTAGGGGCGAATCGAGCGCGTCAGATGAGTCTTCCTGTCGAGGCGCGTCATGTCGCCGTTCTGCGAATCGACGTAAACAATATTGGAATCGCTCGGGGCAAACACCGCGTATTCGCCATCACCGCCCGTTACCGTGTACCAATCTGCGGCGCCGACCGCACGTCCGGCAAGGTTGCTGGCGGGACCGCACCAGGCGCTGTTGTCCTGCAGGCCCCCGCATACGGAGTAAGGCGTATCGCTGCTTGTCGAAACCATGTAGAACTGCTCGATGGGCAGGTTGTTGAGGAACCGCCAGGTTCGCGCGCCGTCCAGAGTTACGTTGACGCCGCCGTCGTTGCCCTGGATCATGCGTTGCGGATCCTTGGGATCAATCCATAGCGCGTGATGATCGGAGTGCACGCCGCGGTCGGCGGTGCGCGACGTCCGGCCGCCGTCGTCTGACTCCACCAGGTTGAATGACATGAAGAAGATTTTGTTCTCGTTATCAGGCGAAACCAACAGGCGCGAGAAATAGAAAGGCCGGACATCCAGGGAATGGTTGTCACTGACCTCGGTCCAGGTATCGCCCAGATCCAAGGACTGCCAGAGCATTCCGCGCTTGGCCGCAACCAGCGCGTAAACGTGATTGGGATTGGTGGGCGCGACGGCTACGGCGATGCGCCCCAGCGGACCCTCGGGCAGGCCCTTGTCCACTTTTTTCCAGGTGTCGCCCCCATCCGTGGAGCGATAGATGCCGCTGTTGGCGCCGCCATCCAACAGCGTCCAGGGGTAGCGGCGAAATTCCCACATCGCGGCGAAAAGGACCTGGGCGTTGCCGGGCTGAATCGCCATGTCGGCCACTCCGGTAGAGTCGTTGACGAAGAGGATCTTTTTCCACGTCTTCCCGCCATCGATGGTTTTGTATACGCCGCGATCAGGATTGGGAGCCCAGGCATGCCCCAGCGCTCCCACATAGACGATTTCGGGGTTGCTGGGATCAACAATGATTTGGGAAATCTGGCCGACGCTTCCAAGGCCCGCGAACCTCCAGGAATGACCGGCATCTCCGGAAACATATACGCCCCGGCCGTCAATGACGTCGTTGCGGATTTTCGACTCTCCCGTGCCCACCCACACGATGTCAGGGTCAGAAGGAGCCAGCGCCACCACGCCGATAGACGACGTGCTCTCGTGCTCGAAAATGGGTTTCCATGAGAATCCGCCGTTCTCAGTCTTAAAAACGCCGCCGCCCGCCGCGCCCACATAGTAAATATTCGGGTTGCCGGGAATTCCCACAACGGAAGCCACGCGGCCGCCGCCCACGGCGGGACCCAAGTTGCGAAATTCCAGGTTACTGAAAACGTCCTTTTCACTCGCGTCAGAATCCTGAGCGGCGGATTGGCCCGCCATCCTTGTGCTGGAGATTCCGAACACCATTGCCAGCGCTAGCACCAGGCAGAACCGGGCAAGATTTCGTTTCATGGAGGTCCTCCCAACAGATAATCAGTCCAAAACCACCGGGAAATAACTACCCTAAATTTGGAGCTTTGTACAGAGCTTTGAACCGGTATAGAGCTGGCGGAATTAATGATTGGTCCCCAGCTTCTCGAGTGCCGATAGGATTTCCGGATTTTGGGGGTCGGCAGCCAGTGCCGCTCGCAATTCCTCTCGCGCCTCATCCGTCCGATGGGTCGCAGCGTAGATCAGACCGAGGTTGTAGTGCGCGTGGCTGTCGGCGCTGTTCATGATGAGCGCCCTCCGGAAATCATCCTCCGCCTGGTTGTAATCGTGTCTTTGCATGGAGATGTAACCCAAATGGTCGTAAGCTGCCAGATTGGGCTCGCAACCGAGAGACTGGTGAAACTGGTATGCAGCTTCAGCAAAACGCTGGGAGTCGAAATAAAGCTTGCCCAGAAGATTGTGTGCGTTGAAATTCATGGGAGAAAGGGCGATGGCGGCGCGGAATTGCTCTTCGGCGGAATCCACTTTGCCGGTTTCAGCGTAAGCCGCACCCAGGTCCAAATGAGCATTGGCATTGTTGGGATTCAACGCCAAACTGCGCTCAAGCAGCGGTATAGCTTGGTCGAACCGCTTCTCCTGCGCGCATATCGCCCCGAGCGAGGCGAGCGCCGCGGCATTGGTCGGGTCAAGTTGAAGGGTTTGCCTCCACTCTCGCTCCGCATCGCTGGCGTCCCCTCGCAGCCAGTAGGCTTGGGCCATACCATCATGGATGCGATAATCGCCTCGCGCCATCGCGGAGGCCTGACTCAGTATGGTGATGTCATTTTGCCAATCCAAAACGCGTGTGCTGATGCGCAGGACGCACAGTGCTGCCACCAGACACGCGGCAGCCGTCATGGCCGTGCGCAATGCGCTTCCCCTTTCAGCCATTTGCCACAAGGCCACACCTGCCCATCCGGCGAGCAGGCAGAACCCCGCCGAGGGAAGATAGAGATATCGATCCGCGAGCACGTACTGCCCCATCCACCGGGCGTCCAGGACCGGGGCGAGGGTCATGAAAAACCACAGGATGGGAAAACTCACCGGTCGCATGTGTTTCCAAAGAATGGCAATTATAACCGCGCTGACAAGCACAATAAACGCTCCAATTAATACGCGTCCATCAATTCCCGTGCTCGCTTGGAATACGTATAAAGCTGACAGCCGTATCGGCAGCAGAAGCAAACCGAAGTATTCGCCGACCAGCGCCAATGCTGACAGAAACATATGCGGCAAACTAAGCGGATGCAGGCCGGGCGGGTGCGCGAACTCCCCGAAAATCTTCACTCGCACGAGAGCATAACCCGCGCACACCAGCCACATCGGCCCATACCGCCGTAGTTTTTGCCGCCAGAACGTTTGCGCACGATCGCAACGATAGAAGTGTTCATAGAGCGTGGCCAGCACCGGAAGTGTAACCGCCGGCTCCTTGGAAAGAAGTGCGCATGCGTAACTTACGCTCATGCCGGCGGACATCCAAAATGCCCGCGCGCCGTTTCGATCCTCAAGAGAGAGAAAGCACCAGAAGGCTAGCAGGTAAAATAAAGTCATCTCCAGGTCCATCGAGGCGGAAATCCAGGCGACTACCTCAACATGAACCGGAAGCAACGCGTAGATCGTGGCTGCGGCGAGGGCGGCGCGGCGATCATTGAACAGTCGCGCAGCAACACCGAAGAGAAGCAGTACCACTCCGGCGTTCAAAAGCAGGCTGAGGAGATGGAACCCGGCTGCCCGCGCTCCAAAAAGCTGGTAGCAGATCAGAAACGCAATCGTGGAAATCGGCCGGTAATAGCCCGCCAGCGGCTGCGCGCCGAGGATTTGCCAAATCGGCCTGGTGAGGGTTTGTCCCAGGAGATGGATATTGTGAACGCACGGATTGTCAAGGATCTGCGCCTTGTCGTCATAGGCGTAGGCGAAGTCGTTGCGCAGGACTCCGACGTAAGGCAGAACAGAAACGAGGAAAAGGATGGCCCATGGCCATGCCCCGGAGAGAAATGGGTGGAGCGGCTCGGATTTTCCGGGCGATGTCATCGCCGGAAATGAGACCTCCGATTCATGCTGGTGAGTCGCCATGACTTCACGAATCGCGCAGGAGATGCCGGCTTCCCCCCTTCACGCTTCCTGCGAATCCGAGTCATTATTGCAGACTTGGAGAAAAGACGATTTGAAACTTTTGCTTGAAGCCTTTAAAATAGAGGTTTGCACTCGTTGCGAACAAGGAGTCTTTATGAAAGACAAGATTCATCCCAACTATCGTGAGGTCACGGTGGTCTGCGCGTGCGGCAATACCTTCAAGACGCGCTCGACCTATAAAAATGACCTGCTGCACCTGGAAATCTGTTCCAAGTGCCATCCTTTCTTTACGGGCAAGCAGAAGCTTGTGGACAGCGCCGGCCGCGTGGAGCGCTTCCAGCGGAAATATGCAGGATTCAAGAAATCCGCACCTGCGCCCGCCGGCGCCAAGACTGCCTCCGGCGGGTAATTCAAGAACGAATTACCATAAAGAGCACCGAGGACACCAAGGCGGATGGCCACTTCTCCACCCCTCGATCCCTACATCTGCAAACCCAAGGTCTACCTGGTGGGACGCCAACTCGTCGCCGACGACGAAGTGGCGCGCTTCCTTGCTGATGAGGGGATGGTGTTTTCCACTGACGCTCCTGCGGCAGCCGAAGTTCTGGCGGAGATCGCCGGGCGTACCTGCTACATGTCATTCGGCAAGGGGCGCAAGACCAACCGCGAGTACCTGGAGAACATCCTCTCCTCCAAGCACGGCAGCGTGCTGGAGCACGCCGTGTGGTGCCTGCTGATGACCGGCGTCAGCCGCGCCTTGACGCACGAACTGGTGCGCCACCGCGCGGGCTTCGGATACTCCCAGCTCTCGCAGCGCTACGTGGATGAGAGCGACGCGCGCTATGTTGTGCCACCACTCTACCAGGAGAATACCGAGCTTCAGGAAAAGTGGCGGCACACCATCGACCTGGTGCGCAAAGCTTATGAAGAACTCGCCGAAGCTACCACCCATTATGTCCAGCAGAAGCATCCGGAAATGACGCCGCGCGACAGGCGCAAGTGGGCGCGACAGGCGGCCCGCTCCATTCTGCCCAACGCCACGGAAACCAAAATCTTCGTGACGGGAAATTCCCGCGCCTGGCGCCACTTCCTGGAATTGCGTGGCAGCGTTCATGCTGACACGGAAATCCGCCTGCTGGCCGTCGAGGTTTTCCGCGTTTTCAAGAAGGAATCGCCGAACATCTTCCAGGATATCGAGCTTGTGGATGAACCCGATGGCATGCCTTCCGTGCACGTGCTCCACTCAAAAGTCTAGCTGGGCCCACTCCTGAGCGCTGACCCGGTGCAATCCCGTCCTCAGTTCGTGGTATTTACAGAATGGGGTTGGGTTCTCGTGTCGCCGCTTCGCAGCTTCGCGCTGCGCTCGGCAAAGGTGGAAGGGGATAGCAACCTCCGCATCGAGGAGTGAGCGCGCTTTGACGCCCCAATCCTCGATGGCAGAGGCAGCGTTGCTCAGGCCACTTTGTTGCCCGAATGGAGACCGCACTCTTTCTTGGTGGCTTCTTCCCACCACCAGCGGCCCTCGCGCTCGTGTTGGCCGGGCATAACGGCTCGCGTGCACGGCTCGCATCCGATGGAGATGAATCCACGGCCGTGCAGCGGATTGAACGGAACATCGTTTTCGCGGATGTATTCCCAAACCTGCTTGGAGCTCCAATTGGCCAGAGGATTGAACTTCACCAGCTCATGGGTCGGGGTTGAAAAAGTGGGGTCCGCCTGCACCACAGGCACGTAGGAGCGCGTCGAAGGGCTTTGGTCCCGGCGCTGCCCCGTGACCCACGCGCTGAAAATCGAGAGGGCGCGCCGAAGAGGCTCCACTTTGCGAACGCCGCAGCACTCCTGGTGGCCGTCTTTATAAAATGAAAACAGGCCCTTTTCCCGAACCAGTTTTTCCACGGCTTCCGGCTTGGGAAAATAAACCTCAATGGGAACCTTGTATCGTTCCCGGACCCTATCGAGAAAGAGGAGCGTCTCCGGGTGAAGCCGCCCTGTGTCGAGCGAGAAGACTCGGAACCTGCCCCCCAGCTTTGCCGCCATATCCACCAGCACCACGTCTTCCGCGCCGCTGAAGCTGATTCCGACGCTGGGAGCAAACATCTCAAACGCCAAAGCAAGAATTTCACTCGGATGCCGCTGTGCATAAGTCTCGGCAAGCTCGGCATAATCTGCGACCTCAAGTGGCATATCGTCTTTTTCCTTTTCCTAAGTATTTGATTGAGGAGTCCAGACTCCAAGTGGTTTCGAAAATGGAGATCGGAAACTCCCGGCCTACTGCATCCTGATTACCCGACGATTAATCGCGTTCCCAGGGAGAAATAAAGAATCGTGAACAGCCAACTGAAATAACGCTCGGGAATGATGCGGGTCAAACGGCTTCCCAGTACGACGCCAGGCAAAGATCCCGCCACCACGTGCAGGAAAAGGCTGCTGTCAAAGTGGCCCATGCGCACGTGCATCGTTCCCGCCAACGCCATGGTCGCAAGCCCATATACAATGTCGGTCCCAACCAATTCCCCCAGCGGATAGGGTGTAAGGAGCAGCAGAAAGATCATCAGCAGGCTCCCGCTGCCGATGGAAGTCAGCGCCACGAGGAATCCCACGAATGCACCCACGGCCACAAGCTTCAGACGAGCGCTTCGTGTGGGATTGTCCACCCAGTCCTTTGGAGTCTTGACTTTCCCCAGCCGGACAAAGGGCAGCAGAATGGCCACGCAAAACAGCGTTATTCCAAGCACCAACCGCAGAAAATGGTCCAATTCAGCGCCCGCTAACCGGGATTTCAGGTAGCTGAGCAGGTAGATTCCGCCCACTGTGCCCGGAACAGTTCCGGCTATCAGAAACGTCGCGAGTTGCCAGCGCACTTGGCCCAGGCGGCGGTGCTCAAAAACCCCCAGCAACTTGGTGAAGGCACCGTTGACGATGTCCGTCCCGATCAGAGTAACGACGGGATACGGTGTCAACACCATCAGCAGCGGTGTGAGCAGCACGCCTCCGCCTGTGCCCGTCAGTCCGATCAGCGTTCCCGTAATGAATCCCAAAAGTGTTACCAACATTTGGTTCCTGCAAACCTTCCCGGCCAAGCTTCCGCTGGCGGTAAAGGTTGCCTTTGCTCCGGGTAAAGCCGGTAAAAGCAAAACGCCCGCTGCGGCTTATCCGTCAGCGGGCGTCTCAGGTTTCGTACTTGTATTAGAGCGTCTTACGAATCTCTATTCCCTGAGGACAAATTGCCGCTGGCGGATGGCGTACAACAACACATCTGCGCGGCGGCGTTGCTCCTCACGGAATGGAAATTCTTTATCATCGATTCAACGGACAGCAGATTATCATCATCGTTAGAATGCGTCAACAACCTTTTGATGCGAAGAGCACGGAAAGGATTCTCCATTCCGCCGAATGCTGAGCGTTTTCGTGCTTCCAAACGATGTTTCGTACTAAAATGGCTTTGGTATGGCTTTCGTCTTTCGCCCAGCGCAGGATGTGCGGGATATACTACCCTGGTTCCTGCCGCCGGCGCCTGCTCGCGAAGTCTTCCTTGCTCCCTCATTTGCAAAACTTTCAACAGCTTGCTTGAACCCTCGAATGGAGGCCTGAAGCATGCGCAAATCCGCTGTGCTTTACATGATCATGAGTCTGGGGCTCTGCGTTTCGGCGCAGGCCAGCTCGAATCGCGAGGACGATGTCCACCGCATCGAAGATTCTGCCCAGATTTTTGAGGAAATTATGAGCGCGCCTGACAAGGCCATTCCCGGCGACCTGCTGGCGTCGGCAAAGTGCATTGCAGTTATTCCCGCGGAGAAGAAGCTGGCATTTGTGGTCGGCGGAAATTACGGTAAAGGTCTGGTCACCTGCCGCGGCCCGAAAAGTTGGAGCGCGCCGGTATTTCTGACCGTGAGCGGCGGCAGCGTGGGGTTTCAGATTGGCGGCTCATCTACGGATTTCATTCTGGTTTTCCGCGGGCGGCGCGGATTGCAAAAGCTCCTGAGCGACAAGTTCCGGATTGGCGGCGACCTTTCCGCTGCGGCGGGGCCGGTGGGCAGAAGCGCGGCCGCCAGCACGGATATCGAGCTGCACGCGGAGATTCTAACCTACTCTCGCAGTCGGGGCGCGTTTGCGGGAATCAGCCTGAGCGGAGCGGTCGTGCAGCCGGACGACACGGGGAACGAGGCCATGTACGGCCAGCCTGCGCACATTGAAAGCATTTTGGATGGAAAAGTCGCAATTCCGGAAGATGCCGGTGTGTTGGTGCAGGCGGTCAGCAAAGCCACGCGATCTCCGATCCCGGAAGCCACTCCCCCGGCAGCGGAAACAAAGGCTCCCTAACCCATCCGCAAACCGCAGCCCTGGCCGACCTTCAACCGCGCGCTAAACTATCTCTTCCTTCTGCTCGTCCCAGCTTACCGTCCGGCCCTGGCGATAGGATTCCACTGCCATGCGGCAGGCAATGGCGGCGCGGAATCCCAGCTCAAACGGGCAGTTGGGCTCCATGCGGCTGCGCACGCAATCGAAGAAGTTTTGCATATGGAGCACCGTGACGTCGCTCATACCCACGATGTCGGGCGCGTGGCCAGGCGCCGCGCCCAGCGACGGCTCGGTTGACCTCTTCTCCTGCGGAACAAACCGCACGTTGAAGCTCTCGTCGCGAAGGATTGTCCCCTTTGTGCCCAGCGCCTCATCGTAGCCCGCGCCCATCAGGTTGTTCCCGAACATCGAGTTCCACGTGAACATGATCTTCTCGTGGTGAATCATCGACACGTTCATGGTATCGGGCACCTGCATGTCCGGCGAGAGATAGTTCGCGCCCACCATCGTGATATGCTGGGGAATCTTCAGGTCCAGGAGTTTGAACCACAGTCCGACCTGGTGGACCATGTTTTCATAAACGTTTCCGCCGGAGTAATCCCAAAAGAATCGCCAGTTGATGAAACGGTTGGGGTCAAAGGCGTGCTCCTTGGCCTCACCTTCAAACGCCTTCCAATCCACATGCTGAAGATCGCAATCCGAGGGAATTGCGCGCTTCCAGCCGCCGTACGGCGCGTTGCGGTAATGAAAAGTGTGAAGCTGCGTGAGGTCACCGACGTGATCGGGATCGAGATATTCTCGCGCCTTCGCAACGGCCGATGAGCTGGTGCCCTGAATGCCCACCTGAACCACGCGACCGGAACCCTCGTAGGCTTTGCGCATGCGCTTGGCGTGGTCAGGATTGAACGCCATGTTCTTTTCCTGGTAAACGTCCTTGCCCGCCAGGATAGCGGGTATGAAATTGAGCGCGTGCAGGTGCTGCGGTGTAGCGATCAAAACAGCATCGATGCTTTTGTCGTCCAAGAGTTTTCGGAAATCGCTGTAAGTGGAGATGCCCGGCACGATGGCTTTGATTTCGTCCAGCCGGCGCGTGTAGACGTCCGCCACAGCCGCGCCCTCCACATTGGGACACTTCAGGGCAGCCTTGAAGATCTGCGTTCCGCGCCCGCCCGCTCCGATCAGCCCGATACGAATCCGGTCATTCGCCCCCAGCACGCGGCTGGAAGGGAGAAGTCCGTAAGCCGCCAACGCCGCAGAGCCCCCCAATGCCTTTTGCATAAAGTCACGTCGATTTGACATATCAAATTCCTCCTCCCGCATTGCCTTTCCGAAAGCTTATTCTAGCAAATTGCCCACTCTGCGCCCTGAGTTTATGGGTGAGATTGCCCTACGAGCTTTCCGCCAGCAACTCCGCGCGCACGTTTTTCAGTACATACGCGGCGCGCTCAACTCCCGCGGCCCCCGGGAGAATCGGGTCCTCGTTTTCAATGCTGAAGATGCCCTGGTAATCCTGCTCCATGTAGGTTTTGACGATCTCCTTCCACAGTTGTGCGCCGTGGCCATAACCGACCGCCCGAAAATAGACCGAACCCTCCGTGGACTTTGCAGGGTTCTCGGAAAAATTCAGCACGCCGGTTTCAGCAGCGATCTCCGGGACAATCACCGTGTCTTTCATGTGCGCGTGGAAAAGCGCTCCGTGCTTTCCGAGGAATCGCACGGTTTCAACCGGGTCGCAGCCCTGCCAGAACAGATGGCTCAGGTCGCAGTTGGCGCCGATTTCCTCACCCGCCGCCTCGCGCAGTCTTATGAGTGTGTGCGGATTGTAGACAACGAAATTCGGATGCATCTCGAGTGCGATTCTGCGCACGCCGTGCTGGCGCGCGAAGGCAGCCGCCTGCTTCCAGTAGGGAATAACCTTTTCTGTCCACTGGTACTTGTACATTTCCTCAATCTGGGCGGGCCAGCGGTAGGTGATCCAGTTCGGCGTTTTGTCCTCCGGCGAGCCGCCCGGGCAGCCGGAGAATCCCACGACGACGGGCACTTCCAGTAGCTCGGCCAGCAGCACGCCGTTGCGGAAAAACTGGTCGTCGCGCGCGGCGATGGCGGGATCGGGATGAATGGGATTGCCGTGGATGCTGAACGCTCCTACGCGGATGTTGCGGTCTTCGAATTTTTTCTTCCACGCACGAGCCTTGGCGGGATCAGCCAAAAGCTCGGGCGTGGGGCAGTGCTTCGAGCCCTTGGCGCCGACTTCCACGGCTTCAAGCCCCAGATCCGAAAGCTTGTCGAGCATTTCATCGAGAGAAAGGTCTGCGAGGGCGTTGTCAAAAACTCCGATGGGAATTTTGCGCAACGCCGTTGGAGTGCGCAAGGGAGACGAAGCGGGCGATTCGCGCGCCGCCACCCTTCCACCGGCCATTCCGGGCGCCGCCATCAGGCTTCCGGTCGTTGCAAGAAAATTTCTTCGGCTCACTGTGCCTGCCCCTTTCCGCTCTGCCATTCTGACCTCCCCAGCGTCGTGGAAAGTATAAGTCAAAATGCGGTCCTCGTGGCATGGGCATCGTGCTCATACGCACGGGCAGGATGCCCGCGCCACGAATGATTTTCCGCAAGCATCGCTGGACGCGCCCCGGCGGGAATTCTATAATCCCAACACCTTTGGGGGTGACCGTATGGCGCGAAGGAAAATCACGCACAACCAGCGAGAAATACCGGCCCCGGGAAAATCCGGGGCGGCGTGGATTCCGGTCTTTCTGATCGCAGCGTGCCTGACCTGCGCGCCCGGCGTGGCGGTTGGTGCTCCTCCCCAAGCCAATCTTCAAGCGGCAACCGACCGCATCACGTATGACGTGGGTGATGCGGTCCAACTTCGAATTATTTCCGAGGCCGCACAGGACGGATCGGGGGTTCACTATCGCTTCGCGGTGCGCTTCGCGGGGGAAACGAAGCCTGCGGCCGACAATCTGGCCCTTCAGGTTGTGAACGGCCACCCGGAAGTTTATCATC
>JASIKV010000312.1 GCA_030049455.1 Terriglobia bacterium | reverse complement strand
TCTTCCGAGCATGTACTGGTCGTGGGACCCGGCGGCAGGCAGCAAATCGGCGCCGACGCCAAGCGTGTTTCAAGTTGGGTCAAGAACGGCGGCCGCGTCCTGGCTGTCGGTTTGGAGGGCGAAGAAGCAAGCGCCATCCTGCCCTTCAAGGTGGCCACGGCGCGGCGGGAACACATCGCGTCCTATTTTGACCCATTCAGTCCTGAGTCGCCTTTTGCGGGTGTTTCTCCCGCAGAGGTGCATAATCGCTGCCCGCGCGAAATCCCTTTGGTCACCCGAGGCGCAGGTGTGGCCGGTGACGGTGTTCTGGCCCATGCTCAGCAGGGCAGTGTGGTGTTTTGCCAGCTTGTCCCCTGGCGATTCGACGATGCCGGCGGCCAGATGAACATCAAGCGCACTTTTCGAAAGGTTTCATGCCTGCTGGCGCGATTGCTCGGCAACATGCAGGCCGAATGCGCGAGCCCGATGCCCGAGCGACTGATGAAGCCTCCAGGGGAAAACGAAAGGCGGTGGCTTGAGGGGCTTTATCTGGATCAACCGGAAGAATGGGACGACCCATACCGATTTTTCCGATGGTGAAGGCGGCCATGGTTCTTTATGGCTTTCCGCGCCCGTTAAGCAGCCTGAAAATGTTATAGTGCCTGTGGATCTTGCGAGTCTGCAGGCAGGATCGGGATCGCCGGTTAACCAAATCTTCTCTCAGGAAGACACCTTTGCACCCACCATTCCAATTGCCTCGCGCATTGCATCGATGCAGCTTAGCAATGATTTGGGCCGGGCTCATGGCCGGCTTGCTCTTTCCGAACCCGGCGGTCGCGGCTTCCCAGCCTGTGGACTATGACCTTGACCTGCGCTCCCCGGAAACCCATCTGGTGAAGGTCACGATGACCGTTCCCGACGCTGCACCGCGAACGGAGATTCAGATTCCCGCGTGGAACTGCCTCTACCAGATTCGTGATTTTGTGAAGGATGTTCGTGACCTCTCGGCCGAGTGCGATGGCTCACCCGTTGAGCTGACGCGCGAAGACCTGAACACCTGGCGCGGACCCGCATCGAAGTGCCGCAATCTTTCCCTTCACTACTCCTCTTATGCCAACGTGGATGGGCCTTTTGACAGCGTCCTGAACGCCAACCGGTCATTTCTGAACCTGGCGATGATTCTCTTCTATTTGCCCCAGGAGCGGTCGCGCCCGGTGCGAGTGAAATATGAACTCCCGGAGGGTTGGAAACTGGCAACCCTCCTGGAAGGTGCGGGCACCGATTTCGAGGCGGCCAATTACGATGCGCTGGTCGACAGTCCCGTTGAGGCGGGCCATTTCGCCGACCTCTCCTATTCTCAGGATTTCATACCACAGGGTGGGACGGCGTCCCAGGCGAAGCACGCCACCCTGCGCGTGGTCATTGACGCCGACCCGGCGGATTACTCGCCTGACGCAATTCTGGCGTCTCTGCAAAAGATTACAGCGGAAGAAACCAATGTGATGCAGGACCAGCCCTACACGCACTACACTTTCCTGCTGCATTTCCCGCGCGACGATGGCGGGACCGGCGGCATGGAACACAGTTTCGGCACGGCGATTGGCGTGCGCGCTTCGGCGGTTCGCCAGAACACCCACGCTGTCGAAGGCGTTGCCGCCCATGAGTTCTTTCACCTCTGGAACGTCAAGCGCATCCGGCCGCAGGGGCTTGAGCCGATCGATTACGCGCACGGCAACGACACGCGCGACCTTTGGCTGGCGGAGGGGGTTACAAACACTTATGGCGAGCTGACACTGCTGCGCTCCGGCCTGACAGAGCGCGACGCGTTCTATCGCCACGTGGCCCGCGCCATTCAGATTCTCCAAACCCGGCCCGCGCACGCCACGCAGAGTGTTGAAACCTCCGGCCAGGAGGCGTGGCTCGAAAAATACTCGGATTACAACCGCCCCACACGCAGCATTTCGTACTACAACAAGGGCGAGATCGTCGGCTACCTGCTGGATTTGGGAATGCGCCACGCCAGCCAAAATCGCGCCGGCCTGGATGATCTGATGCGGCGCCTAAATCAGGATTTTGCCGAGCGCGGGCGGTATTACACCCTGAGCGATTTGCGCGCCATTGTTTCGCAGCTCGCTCCGGCGTTTGACATCGACAAATTTTTCCGTGAATACGTGCAGGGAACAACCGAACTCGATTATCCCGCCTATTTCGGATACGCGGGCCTGGAAATCAGCCTGCAGACCCACAGTGTGCCCGTTCCCGGTTTTTCCGTGAAACGCAATTCTGACGGCCTTGTTCAGGTCGATTCCGTGGATACGGACAGCAATGCTGCCAATGCCGGGCTGCAGCCTGGGGACGTCATTGTGCAATTGGACAGACAGGCCCTGTCACCGGATTCACAATCCGCGCTGCCCCACTGGGAGCCGGGCCAGGCCGTGGAGCTTCAAATCACCCGTGCCGGCGGGCCCTTGACGCTGAAATTCCAGATTGGGTCGCGGCAGCAGATGAGCGCCGAGATTCAGG
>JASIKV010000311.1 GCA_030049455.1 Terriglobia bacterium | reverse complement strand
CCGTCATCACCACAATGTCGGAATTCGCCGTGTGGGCGTAGTCGTTCGTGCCCTTGATATAAACGTCGTAGCCTTCGATGGGGCCCGCTTCCAGCAAATCGAGACCCTTGCCTTGCGGGATGCCCTCCAGAATGTCGATCAGCACTACGTCGGCGAGTTGTTTATCCACCAAGCGATGGGCGAGCGTCGCGCCGACGTTCCCCGCCCCGATCACCGTTACCTTCTTACGCATAAAAATCATCCTCCGAAAGATTTGGGCCTAGGTTCATTAGAACTTGGGTCACATTCATTTCATGTTTTCGATAATCGCGCCGGCAAACGCGCTGGTGCCGAGCGTCTGCACATCCTTGATGCCTTCCATCTGCATCAACCGCTCCAGGTCATAGGTGACGCGGTGCTGCGAAATCGTGGCGGCGAGCGCGTCCTCAATCATTTTGCCTACCTCCGGCCAGCCCATGAACTCAAACATCAGCGCTCCGGAGCGGATGACCGCGCCGGGATTGATCATGTCCTTGTCGGCGTATTTGGGCGCCGTGCCGTGCGTGGCCTCAAACACGCCGAAGCCGTCGCCGATGTTTGCGCCCGGAGCCACACCCAGCCCGCCGATTTGCGCGGCGCAGGCGTCCGACAGGTAATCGCCGTTCAAATTCGGCGTCACGACCACCTGGTATTCATCCGCGCGCGTCAGAATCTGCTGAAGCATGGAATCGGCAATGCGGTCGTTCACCAGAATCTTGTTTTTCCACTGCCCCTTGCCATGTGTCGAGTAAATCGCCTCCAGGCAGTCCTTCACTTCCTTGGCCACCTGCTGCTTGAACGCTTCATTGGCCATCTCGAGCCCGGGTTCGACACTTGCGGCGTTGGCCTCAATGGAGAGGTTCGGGTCTTTGTCCTTGTTGCCCAGGATCCAGCTCTCGCGCTCGGTCACGATTTGCGAGCGAAATTCCTCCTTCGCGAGCTCGTAGCCCCAATCGCGGAACGAGCCTTCGGTAAACTTCATGATATTGCCCTTGTGGACCAGCGTGACGGTCTTAAGTCCCGTGGCGATGGCGTATTGCAAGGCGCGCCGGGCCAGACGCTTGGTTCCAGTGATGGAAATCGGCTTAATTCCCACACCGGAGTCGAGCCGCACCTGCTTCTTGTTGTTGTCCTCCTTCAAAAGCGCGTTGATAAACTCAATCACCCGCTTTGCCTGCGGAGCGCCCTCGCGCCACTCGATGCCGGCGTACACGTCCTCGGTGTTCTCGCGAAAGATGATGATGTTCATGCGCTCGGGGTGGCGCACCGGCGAGGGCACGCCGGGAATGAATTTCACCGGGCGCCAGCAGGCATAGAGATTCATCAACTGTCGCAGCGCCACGTTCAGGCTGCGAATGCCGCCGCCCACCGGCGTGGTCAGCGGCCCTTTGATGGCGATGCGGTATTCCTTGATAGCATCGAGCGTGCCCTGCGGAAGCCATTCGCCGAACTTTCGAAAGGCCTTTTCGCCCGCGAAGACTTCGTACCAAACGATGCGCCGCTTGCCCTTGAAAGCTTTCTCCACCGCCGCGTCGAACACCCGCTGCGAGGCTTTCCAGATGTCGCGCCCCGTGCCGTCGCCCTCAATGTAGGGGATCACCGGCCGGTCGGGAATCACAAATGCCCCGTCCAAGTAAGTGATGGTCTGGCCTTCCGCGGGCACCGGGTTTCCGTTGTATTCACTCATGGGCAGAATCGCCCTCCCTTGGTTGAAATCTCTGCGCTCCACAATAGCGCCTTTCCACGGCGCATGCCGAAACGAGAAAGAATAGTACAGCGCGAATCGGAGTGACAAGGAGAGTTTTGGGCGCTGGAGTGTGCGAATGACATTTTGTTCGAGGCGGCATCACTCATAACGCAGCGCGGTGATGGGGTCGAGGCGCGCGGCTTTCAGGGCGGGCCACAAACCGAAGAACAACCCGATTCCGGTGGAGACGGCGAATCCCGTGATGACCGACCAGAGGGGCACGGTGGTCGGCAGGCTGGGCACGAGGATTCGTATGATCAGGCTCAGCAGCCAGCCGAATGTGATTCCCATCAGCCCGCCGCAGCCGGTCAGCGCCACGGCCTCCAGCAGGAACTGCCAGGCGATGTCGCGTTGGCGCGCGCCCACGGCCTTGCGCACGCCGATTTCCCGCGTGCGTTCGGTGACCGACACCAGCATGATGTCCATCACGCCGATGCCGCCCACCAGCAGGCCGATGGAGGAGATCACCACCATCACCAGCGCCACCGAGCCGATGATGGCACGGAAGTCGCTGATGAACGATTCCGCCGTGGAGATTCCGAAATTGTCGGGATCGCTCGGGGGCACATGACGCCGCCGGCGCAACAGACCGCGGATTTCGTCTTCCGCCTGATCCATGCGCCCGCGGGCGGCAAGCGCGCTGATAAAGTGATCTTTGGCCGCAGGATAGAATTTCTTGTAAGTCCAGTAGGGAACAAAAATGTCGCGGTCGTCAGGGCTGTCGCCCAGGAATCCCTTGAACTTGTGCAGCGTGCCGACAATTTCCAGAGAGTGTCCATCCACATCGATGGACTTGCCCACGGGATCTTCGTGCGCGAACAGTTGCTCAACGACGTTGGCAGCGATCACAACGACATCGCGGCGGTGCAGGTCATCGGTGGAAGTGAAGAAGCGACCGTCGGCGAGGGAGGCGTTGGAAATGGTGAGGTAGTTGGCGTCCACGCCCATGAATTGCGCGCCCGCCATCTCGCGCCCCTTGTAGCGGGCCGTGGAGGGAGGCAATCCGAATTCTTCGAGCTGGGCAAAGATCGCCAGGGAGACATCCTCAACATCCGGGCATTGTTCCTTGATGGCCTGGGCGTCGTCGTAAGTCAGGGGCTTGCGCAGGCGCTCCTCGCGCGTCAACTGGTGCGGCGTGCCCATTTGCAGCTTGTATATCCACACCACGCGCGTGCCGAACTGCTCGGCCGCCTCCACCAGTTGATGATCGAGCCCGGCAATGATGGAAGCCACCATAATCACAGTGGTGGTGCCGATGAAAACCCCCAACACGGTCAGAAAGGAGCGAAATTTGTGCGTGCGCAGCGTATCCAGCGCCAGCAGGAGATTTTCACCAACCGAATTCCAGGCAGTGGTCATGCCCTCTCTCCGCCTATTTCTCCGCCCGCAGGGCTTGAATGGGATCCAGCTCCGACGCCCGGCGCGCCGGGTAGATTCCGAAAAACAAGCCCACAAAGGTGGAGAGCGAAACGCCCACCATCACCGCGCTCGTGGGCACTTCCGCCGTGAAGACAATATTCACCAGCCAGGCAATTCCGTAGGAAAACAGCACGCCCATCAGGCCGCCCAGGCCCGCCAGCGCCCCGGCTTCAATCAGAAATTGCCACATGATGTCGAGCCGCTTCGCCCCCACGGACTTGCGGATGCCAATTTCATGCGTGCGCTCGGTCACCGTGGCCAGCATGATGTTCATAATCACGATTCCGCCCACCACCATGAACACCGCCACAATGCCGATGGTGACGGCAAAAATCGTACCGGTCAGGTTCTGCCAGGCGGCCATGAGCGTCTCCGAGGCGTTGACGCCGAAGTTGTCGTCCTCCTGATAGGGGATGTGGCGGCGCGCGCGCATCAGGACCCGGACCTCGTCCTCCAGCTCCGGCATGTGTTGTGCGTCCGGGGCCTTGATAAAGACCATCAGGCTCAGGTTCGGCATGAATAAATCGCGGAACGTGCCGAGAGGAATGTAGACGAAGTTATCCTCGCTCACGCCGAAGCTGGTGCCCACCTTTTCCGCCACGCCCACCACGGTGAAATTATGCCCGCCCACCGTCAGTTCCTTGCCGATGGGGTCAACGGTGGGAAACAATTTGTCGACCACGTCCTGTCCGATAAAGCACACCCGGGTGTTGTGGTGGTAATCCTGCTCGGTGATGTATCGCCCCCATGCAACCTTTTCCCGGCCGATGTAAGCGTGGCTGGCCGTAACGCCCAAAAGGGTGACCTCGCTGATCGAGTGGCCGGCGTAGCGCGCCTCGGGGTTGCTGGTGGGCTGGGCGATGGCGCTGATGGCCTCATAGCCCGTGAGAGTGTCCCGCAAATAATCGTACTCCTCCAGCCGCACGGGCCGATTTCGCCGCAGCGCCTTGAGATAATTGTCATAACCCTGCGCCCACTTGAATTGCGTCAAAATGAAAGTGTTCGCCCCGAAATTGGCGATTTTGGTGGCGATATAAATGTTCATGCCGTTCACGACCGACATCACCACGATCAGGGTGGTGGTGGCGATGACGACGCCGAGCAGGGTGAGGAATGAGCGCAGCTTGTGGGTGCGCAATTCCTCCAGCGCAAGCCAGAAGGCCTCGCGCGCCGGGACCCAGAAGCCGGGATGCGCGCTCAGCTTCGACCGCATCGGCAGCGGGACCGCGTCTGTGCCGCTAAGTGTGGACATTTTGTTGGTCTTCCGCGCTTGAATGCGGCGGCCCCATCACGCCGTCTTCAACAAGCTGCGAAGCACCGTAGGCAGGATGCCGCCGTTCCGGTAATAATTCACTTCCACGGCCGAATCGAGACGGGCAACAGCGGCAAAACTTTTCTTCGTGCCATCGGGCGCAGTGACCGTCACGGTAACTTGCGAGCGTGGGCGAATCGCGTCGCTCAGGCCAGTGACGTCGAAAACCTCCTGCCCGGTCAATCCCTGCGTCGCGGCGGTTTCGCCCTCGCGGAACTGCAGGGGCAGCACACCCATTCCCACCAGGTTGCTGCGATGGATGCGTTCATAGGTCTCCGCCAGCACGGCGCGCACGCCCAAAAGCAAGGCGCCCTTCGCCGCCCAGTCGCGCGATGAGCCGGAACCGTATTCCTTGCCCGCCAGCACCACGAGCGGCACACCCTCGCTGCGGTAACGCATGGCCGCATCGTAGATGCTCATACGCTCGCCCCCGGGAAAGTGCAGCGTGATGCCTCCCTCCGTGCCCGGTACCAGCAGGTTCTTCAGCCGAATGTTGGCAAACGTTCCGCGCACCATCACTCGATCATTGCCGCGGCGCGAGCCGAAGGAATTGAAATCCTTCTTCTCCACGCCGCGCTCCACCAGGAAGCGCCCGGCGGGGCCGTCGGCGGGAATGTCGCCTGCGGGCGAAATGTGGTCCGTGGTCACCGAATCACCCAGCAGCGCCAGCACGCGCGCGCCGTGGATATCGACGATCGAGCCGGGATTTGGCGTGAGGCCGGCAAAGAACGGCGGCTCCTGAATGTAAGTCGAATCGTCGCGCCAGTTGTAGAGCGCGCCACTTGCCACGGGAATGGCATTCCAGGTGGGATTGCCGTTCCAGGCATTGCGGTAACTCTCGCGAAACATCTCGGGGCGAACGGCGCGCGCCAAAGTTTCGCTCACCTGCTCCTGGGTCGGCCAGATGTCGCGCAGAAATACGTCCTGGCCCCGGCGGTCTTTCCCCAGGGGCTCCGTGGCGAGGTCGATGTCCACCGTTCCGGCCAGCGCGTAAGCCACCACAAGCGGCGGCGAGGCCAGATAATTCGCGCGAACCTGCGGATGAACGCGGCCCTCGAAATTGCGATTGCCGGAAAGCACCGCGGCGGCCACAAGCTGGCCTTCGTTTACGGCGCTCGACACCTCGGGCGGCAGCGGGCCGCTGTTGCCGATGCACGTCGTGCAGCCGTAACCCACCAGGTCGAAGCGCAGCCCGGCAAGTGATTCAAGCAGGCCCGAGGCCTTCAGATACTCCGTCACTACTTTCGAGCCGGGCGCCAGGCTGGTTTTAACGTATGGCGGAACCTGCAATCCCTTCTCCAACGCTTTCTTGGCCAGCAATCCCGCGCCCAGCATCACCGAAGGATTGGAGGTGTTGGTGCAGGAAGTGATTGCCGCGATCACCACCGCACCGTGATGCAACTCGGACCTTGTTCCGTTGAATTTCGCGCTGGCACTGCGCTCGGTGTCCTCCGCCGAGAGGCCGAAGCCGCGCTCCTTGACGGGCGCGGAAAGCGCGCGACGAAACGATTGCTTCATCTGCGAGAGCGGCACGCGGTCCTGCGGGCGCTTGGGGCCGGCGAGGCTGGGCTCGACGGTTGAGAGGTCCAGCTCCAGCACGTCGGTGAATTCGGGGTCGGGAGTATCGTTGGTACGGAAAATTCCCTGCTCCTTGGCGTAACGCTCCACGCGATCGACTTCCGCGGGCGTGCGGCCGGTTTGGCGCAGGTAGCGCAGCGTTTCGTCATCGATGGGGAAAAAACCCATCGTTGCGCCGTATTCGGGCGACATGTTGGCCACCGTGGCGCGATCGGCCAGCGCCATCTCCGACAGGCCGTCGCCGAAAAACTCCACGAACTGATCCACCACGCCCTTTTTGCGCAGGATTTGCGTCACGGTCAGGACCAAATCCGTGGCGGTGACGCCTTCGCGCAGCTTGCCTTTCATTTTGAAGCCCACAACTTTGGGCGTCAGGAAGTAGTACGGCTGGCCGAGCATGGCGGCCTCGGCTTCAATTCCGCCCACACCCCAACCCAGCACGCCCAAACCGTTGATCATGGTGGTGTGCGAGTCGGTGCCGACCAGGGTGTCGGGAAGCAGCACGGTTTCCGTCGAGGCTTTGTGCATCAGCACGACTTTGGCCAGGAACTCCAGATTCACCTGGTGCACGATGCCCGTGGCGGGCGGCACTACACGAAAGTTCGAAAATGCCTGCTGCCCCCACCGCAGGAATTCGTAACGCTCGCGATTGCGTTCAAATTCGATTTCGGCGTTGCGTTCGAGCGCGGCCGGGTTGCCGAAGAAATCCACCTGCACAGAGTGATCGATCACCAGATCGACCGGAACCAGCGGATTGATCTTGGCGGGATCGCCGCCCAGCCGCTGCATTGCTGCTCGCATGGCAGCCAGGTCAACCACGGCGGGGACTCCGGTAAAATCCTGCAGGATCACGCGCGCGGGCTTGAAGGGCACTTCGCGCGCTGCGGGCGCCTTGGCGTTCCATTCGGCCAGCGCCACCACGTCTTCCTTCGTCACCAGCGTCCCGTCACAATTTCGCAGCAGGGATTCCAGCAGAACTTTGATGGAGAATGGCAGGCGGGCCACGGAGCTGTGGCCGGCCTTCTCCAAACTCTTCAGGCTGTAGAGGATCGCGGGGCCGCTGCCGGTTTCCAGCGAGCTTCGCGCCCCAAAGATATCCTGTGCACTATCCATGATTCCTCCGAGAGGGGGTCTTATTATAATAACCCTCCAGGGCTTATATCGTTGGGCGAATTTCAGACAAGGAAACGAAAGTTTGGCATTTTGAGTCGTGTGGCTTTGAGGAAGGATCAACCCGGAAGAGCCGTATCGACTTTTGAGTTTTGACTTCTATTTACTGCCTTCGGATTTCTGCGTTCCGCGCCATCCCGGCGCCACCTGATCCAGCGCTTTTTCAGCCGCGGCCCTGCCGGTGCGGATGCAGTCGGAGATGCCGATCCCCGAATAGGCGTTTCCAGCAAGGTAGATTCCCGGCAGGTCGTGCAGGCGCTCCTCAATCGCGCCCACGCGCGTCTTGTGGCCCACGGCATACTGCGCCATGGAGTCGGGCCATTCGTGGATGCGATAGAAAATCGGCTCGGCATCGATCTTGAGAATCGCCTTCAGCTCGCGGCGCACACCTTCCAGAACCGCTTCGTCAAACATTGAAAGGATATCGGGGTCGCGCGTGCCGCCCAGAAAGCAGCGCAGCAGCGCCTTCCCCTGCGGCGCGCGATGGTCGAACTTGGCATGAACGAAGGTGCAGGCCAGCATTCTTCGCTGCTCCTTGCGCGGAACCAGAAAACCGAATCCCGGCGGAAGCGCGGCGCGAACCTTTTCGTCAAACCCCAGCGAGACGGTCATAGAGGAACTGTAGGGGATGCCTTCCAGCAAGCCGCTCAAGCGATGGTCGAGAGGCGCGATCAATCCGCTCGCGTGGCGCGCCGGCAGGGCAAGAATCACCGCGTCGGCATCGTAGGCCTTGTAGCTTTCGCAGTTGATCAGAAAGCGGCGCGAGCAGGAATCGCCCAATCCACCGGGGCCGCCCGGAGCAAACTCCAGAGTCAGCACTTTTCTGCCGAGAAAAATTCGATATTTGTCCAATTGTGCGGCGAGCTTTTGGGTCATCTGCTGCAACCCGCCCTTGAGTGTCATGAAAAGCGGTAACTTGCCCGATTGGGGATTACCGGCTGCGGAGCCGGAGGAGTTTTTCCCGTCTGTGCCTCTGTGGCGCACGGCCTCAAGCGTGGCGCGCGTCAGGCTGCCATGTTTGCGCTCCATCTCCCAAAAACGCGGCAGCACGGAACGCATGCTGAGCGCTTCCGCATCTCCGCCATAGACGCCTGCCAGCAACGGGTCGGCGATATTTTCCACCATCGCCCGGCCGAAGTGGCGCTTTACGAAGCTGGCAACCGATTCGTCTTCTTTTTCGGTGGCGGGCGGAGAGGAAAACATCTCACCCGCTGCCTTCAGTTTTGCGCTCAGGGGCAGCAAGCCGGTGGTGACCATCGGCCAAATGCGCGTGGGAACCAGAAACATGAGGCCGTCAGGGAGCGGCACCAGGCGCCTGTGGTGAAGGATGTAAGTGCGGCGCGCGTGGTCATTCGAACCCATCAGGTCGTCGCCCAACCCCAGCTCGCGCGCCATGGCCGCGGCTTCGGGCTTTTCGGCAAGGAAGCTGTCGGGACCGGCCTCCACCAGGAAACCCTCCACCGATTCCGAACGAACTACGCCACCCAGCCAGGGATTTGATTCAATCAGAACTTCTTCAATCGGGGCGCCGGCCTGACGCGCGCGCGCCAGCGTGTAAGCAGCAGAAAGGCCGGACACGCCTCCACCAACAACCACCACTCGGCGCGTTTTAACTGGTTCGGTCATTTAAAAAAGGCGGCTCTTACTCCATCCCTGCTGCAACACCATACCACTGATTGAGCGCGCAAATTCATATCTTTTCGCTTGCGCTTCCAACCCGCGCAGCTACCAGGCCGGCGAGGGCTGCAGCGAATCTGTGGCTGGCGTTCAGGGATTCCGACCGTCGGACCGCGACGCCGCGCTCCCTCCCATAATCGCGGAAGAGGATGTCAATGTCGTAGAGAATTTCCACGTGATCGCACACAAACCCCACGGGAATCAGCAGCACATGCTTCACGCCCGCCTGCGCAAGCTGGTCGATCTGCGATTCCACCGTCGGGCCGATCCATTTCTCTCCTGTCATTCCCTGGCTTTGAAACGCCACCTGGTAATTGCGCAGCCCGATCCCGGCCGCCACAAGCGCGGCCGTTTCCCGCACCTGACGCTCGTAGGGGTCACCGTCGGCAATGGTTCGCTCCGGCACGCTGTGCGCCGTGAAGACAATCGGTACAGCGCCGCCCGTCTCGGTTTTCGCGGCTGCAATCGCTGCCTTCGCGCGCTCGCAAAACGCCTCGATCAACCCCGGATGGTCGTGCCAGCTCTCCACAAAATCCACGATCAACCCGGGATGAACCTTTTCCACGGCCTCCCCCAGAGCCTGGCGATAGAGCCCGATGCTGGTGCGGGAATTCTGCGGCGCGAGGCACACGGCCACGATGCGTTGGACGCCGTCGTCCGCAAGCCTCTGCACGGCTTCGACAATATACGGCTTCCAGTTCCTCATGCCCACGTAAACCGGGTGTGAGATCAACTTCGCGAGGCCCTCCGCCTGCTGATTGGTGAAGCGCAGCAGTGGAGACCCGCCGCCGATCAGCCCATACCGGCGAGTTATTTCCTTTACGGCAGGCTCCGGCAGCGGCCTGCCGCCGCGGACGTTTAGCAAGAACTGTGGGATGTCGGAAAGCTGATCCGGCGCTCCATGCGCAAGCAGCAGAACGCCCCAGGTGCTTAGAGGAATCGAACCATCGTTCATGACGAATCGCGGGCCAAGGCAAAGGGTTCCGCAAGCGTGATGCCCGCGGCGGAATCTTTCGTTTGCCCCTACCTGACTATAACACGCGAGGCGGAAGTCCAGGCGGCTTGACCTTTAAATGTCAGCCGAAATTCTGGTAGAGTCTCCGGGGCGGATGGGTCGCGAGATCGGCATCGCACGCGCTGGGGAATTGCGGGGGAGAACTTACCATGAATTACCGCAGGTTCGGTCGCACGGGCTGGAAAGTAAGCGAACTCGGTCACGGCATGTGGGGCATGGGCGGATGGACCGGCTCCGACGATGAGGAGTCAAGAAATTCCCTGCAACGCGCCGTCGACCTGGGATGTAATTTTTTCGACACGGCCTGGGCCTACGGGAGCGGACGAAGCGAAAAGTTACTGGGATGGCTGGTGCGCCAAAACGCCGGGAAGAAACTCTATACCGCCACCAAGATTCCGCCGAAGAACTTCCGCTGGCCCAGCCGGCGCGAATTCGGGCTGGATGACTGCTTCCCTCCCGACCACATTGAGCAATATGTGCATTCGAGCCTTCAGAACCTGGGGCTGGAAAGCATCGACCTGATTCAATTCCACACCTGGGAAGACGGCTGGCTGGAAAATGACCGCTGGGTGAAGAAGGTTGACGACCTGCGCGCACAGGGACTGATTCACGCCTTGGGCATCAGCATCAATCGCTGGGAGCCGTGGAACGGTGTGCGGGCGGTCGAAGCCGGCCTGATTGACGCCGTGCAGGTGATCTACAACATCTTCGACCAGAACCCGGAGGACCGGCTTTTCCCGGCCTGCGCCGCAATGGACGTGGCGGTCATCGCGCGCGTTCCGTTCGACGAGGGGACTCTTACTGGCAATCTGACCCTTGAGAGCAAGTGGCCGGAGAGCGATTGGCGAAGCACCTACTTTGTGCCGGAAAACCTGAAAGCCAGTGTGCAGCACGCGGAAGCCCTGCGGCCGCTGATTCCTCCGGGCATGGACATGCCACAGATGGCGCTGCGCTTCATTCTGAATAATCCCGCCGTGAGTACCATCATTCCCGGCATGCGCAAACTCGCGAACGTGGAGGCGAATACCAACGCCGTGAATCGAGGCCCCTTGCCGGGGGATCTGCACTCGGAGTTGCGTAAACATCGCTGGGATAGGACGCCCACACAATGGTCGCAATAACCGGTGAGATGCGCAGATGAAATACCGCCGATTCGGCCGTACCGGCTGGAAGGTCAGTGAAGTCGGTTACGGAACGTGGGAAATGTCAGTTTGGACGGGTTCGAGTGATGCGGAATCGCGCGAATCACTCCAGCGCGCTGCCGATTTGGGCTGCAATTACTTTGACACCGCCTGGCATTATGGCTTCGGGCACAGCGAAAGGCTGCTGGGGGAATTGGTTCGAAACAATCCCGGGAAGAAAATCCATGTGGCCACCAAAATTCCGCCCAAAAACATGGTGTGGCCCGCATATCCGGAGTTCACTCTTGACGATTGCTTCCCTCCCGACCACCTCGAAAAGTATCTGCACATTAGCCTGGAGAATCTTGGAATGGAGAGTTGCGACCTGATTCAATTTCATACCTGGTCGGATGCCTGGATGGACGACGATCGCTGGAAAATGAAGGTCGAGGAATTGCGCAGGCAGGGGTTGTTTCGTGCCTTGGGCATCAGCCTAAATCGTTGGGAGCCATGGAATGGCGTGCGCGCAGTGCGTTCGGGGCTGATTGACTGCGTGCAGGTCATCTATAACGTATTTGACCAGAACCCGGAGGATGAGCTTTTTCCGGCGTGCGCCGCCCACGATGTGGCAGTCGTCGCCCGATGCCCGCTGGACCAGGGCGCGCTGACGGGAACGCTGACGCTCGAAAGCAAATGGCCCGAGGGGGACTGGCGCAATACGCGCTTCATCGGGCAGAACCTGAGGGAATGCGTCCAGCACGCAGACGCTCTGAAGCCGGTGGTACCTGCAAGCATGACCATGCCGGAAATGTCACTGCGCTTCATCTTGAACAATCGCGATGTCTGCACCACAATCCCCGGCATGCGCAAGTTGAAGAATGTTGAGCGGAGCCTGGGTGTCAGCGATGAGGGTCCGCTGCCCGCAGATCTTTACGCGGAACTGCGCAAGCACCGGTGGGATCGCAAAGCCACCCGGCGGGTGAAGTAATCCTCGTCGACAATTTAAATCGAAGGAGAATTCCATCATGGAAAAAAAGACGGAGGTGACGCGGCGGGAATTTCTAAAAGACTCGGCGATTGCCGGCGCTGCGGTTCTGGGGGGTCTTACGCCCTCGCGCGTGCTGGGCGCAAATGATCGAATTCGCCTAGGCGTGCTGGGAAGCGGACACCGCGCGCGTTACGTGATGGAGTTTTTCAAGAAGTCACCCGACGTGGAAGTTGCAGCGATTTGCGACATCTATGGGCCCGCGCGCGCGGAGGCACTGAAAGCGGCGGGAGCAAGCGCCCAATCGTACACAAACTACCATGAGGTCCTCGACCGCAAGGATATCGACGTGGTGCTGATTGGCAGCCCTGACCACTGGCATAAACAAATGCTCGTTGACGCGGTCAGTGCCGGCAAGGATGCTTACGTTGAAAAGCCCATCATGCATTCGATTGAGGAAGGCCAGGAGATGGTGCGCGCCGTTGACAACAGCAAGTGCATTGTCCAAACCGGCACGCAACAGCGCAATTGGGACCATTGGAAGATGGGAAAGGAGATCGTCGCTTCCGGAAAACTCGGAAGAGTTACGATGGTTCACACTTGGTGGTATCAAAAATACGCTACCCAAAAAGATCTGCCCGAAATCGATCCGGG
>JASIKV010000310.1 GCA_030049455.1 Terriglobia bacterium | reverse complement strand
CCTGATGACGCTCGGGTCCGCACCGGGGGCCACGACAAAATCGTATTCAAGCTGCCCGCCCTGGTTGCCGTAGTAAACCAGGTCCACACCGGGGTAGACGCCCGAGTATTTCACCTGGGCGTAATTTGGGACGTTGGTGCGCCACTGCTTTGGATCGTTGCCGATGAAGTAGTTGCTCCTGCCCGGCATTTCGTCCGCGCCGGTCACCGTGGCGCCGGCGTTTGCGCCTACAAGTTTCATGCGAAGAACGCTGTCCGTCGTGGTAGCCGTTGTAGCGCCGGACTTTAGTCCGGCACGTGCCGACGATAAGGTCGGCGCGACGTTCGCAGGTACTCCTGGCTTCTGGGTTGTTCCTAATGACGACTGCCCACTGACCACTGACGACTTTTCCAACTTCAAAACGGCCTCGTCCCCGGTAAGAAACAACGCATATCCTCGCCCGCGTGAGAGGAATTTGACCCGCGAATCCGTCTGCCCCTGATTGGCTTCAAAGCCCAGCGGCAGCTTGCCGTAATTCGCCACCACTTGAGGTGAAGGAGCCAATGGCAGGTTGGGCCGAACGGTGCTCGGGGCAGGGCCGGCGTTGCTGGCCCCTCCACGGGGGGCAGTTCTGGGTATCGGCCTAGGCGTATTCGCAAGGGGCAGTGGAGCAGGTGGGAACGAGGCGTGCGCGCCGCCTACCTTCGAGGCCACTGTTGCCTGCCCGAGCGATGCCCCAGCCACTCTCCTGGCACGATGCCGGCAGATCGCTCCCACGAGGCCGGCCAGCAGGATGACACTAATACCAATTCCCACCGCAGGCCTGCGGTAATCTCCACTTCGGGTTTCGCAGAGCATCTTTTGCTTCTTCCAGTAGCTTTGGCCGCGAGCTTAGGCAAAATCCAGTGGCGGCTCAATACTCAGGACATGCTTTTCTTATGCTTAAAACATGCGCGTGGCTGGCGCTGGCTGCTGCCCCGGAGGCAAGCTATTGAAAACAGGCGGCGGGGTATATAATGGTGGCCTCAGTCGGAAACCCCAAAAGGAATAGCACCGTGAGTGTTGACGCTCCATCGGTGGCCCGGTTTGGCGGGTTCGAGTTGGACCTCCAACAACTGGAACTGCGCCGGCAGGGCGCGCAAGTTCACTTGCCGCCGCAGCCTTTGCGGATCCTTGCCTTGCTGCTAAGCCACGCGGGCCGGATTGTGACGCGCGAGGAGATCCAGCGACAGGTCTGGGCCAGCGGGACGTTTGTCGACTTTGAGCTGGGACTAAACCGGTGCATCCGCCAAATCCGAGCGGCGCTGGACGATAACCCCGACCAGCCGCGATTCATTGAAACTATTCCCAAGCGCGGCTACCGCTTCGTTGCTCCCCTGGAAAAACCCGATGGCGGAAACTCCCAGGGCGAGGGCGCCATGCCCCCGCCGGCCGAGATAGCGGCGCCGCAAGCTCGGTCCGTGTGGGGGCGGTGGCCGCTGGCCCTGATGATTGCAGGCGGTGCATTGGCGGTTTTCGGTTTGGTCGTCCTGCTCAGGCCGGCGGCCGAAAAGCCCGCTCCCAGGCTGCTACGGGTCGTTCGCCTAACCCACTTCGGGCGGGCAGAACTGGCGGATTCCCTGGCCGCGGACGAAAACTCCATCTACTTCGGCGAGCGACAGGGCGGAAATTGGGGGATTGTCCGCATCGCGAAAGACGGGGGCGAACCGGCGGCGATCAAGATACCTTTTCCGCAACCCTTCCTCTGCGACTACTCTTCCCGGCGGTCTGAGCTGTTGGTGCTCAGCGATGCCAGCCTGATGGGTATTGGAGATTTGTGGATTGTGCCGGCGGGTGGAGGCCCGCCCCGGCGCGTCGGTAACGTCGTCGCAGCCGGCGCCACTTGGTCTCCCGACGGCAACGCGATTGCTTATAGCAATCAGTCCGGTGTGTACGAAGTGAACCCCGACGGCAGCGGGGACCGAAAGCTTCTAACACTTCAGGACTCGATGAAGGTCCATTGGGAGCCGGGCTTGCAAGGAGGGAGTCTTACGATCGTTCGGCGGGACCCAAAGACAGATTTTTATTCGCTTTGGGAGGCCTCGGCGGACGGCAAGCAACTTCATCCCGCCCTTGATGGCTGGCGCCCGCCGCCCGCATCCCAGGGTGAAGGGGAGTTCTACGGCAGGTGGACACCGGACGGGAGATATTTGATTTTTTGCTCGTTTCGCAACGGCGGCAGCAGCATTTGGGCCGTGCCGGGGGTGAATCGCCGTTTCACCAAAGACGGAATCAGGCCCGTGCAGTTGTACTCGACCTCCATGCTCATCTCGCCCATCCTGCCGAGCGCCGACGGGCGGAGAATATTCTTTGTCGCCAATCAGCCGGCCCGTGAGCTACAGCGCTTCGATTCCGCGCGGCACGCCTTTGTACCTTTTCTCTCCGGAGTTCCCGGCCGCTGGGTCAGCTTCTCCGCGAACGGGCAGTGGGTTGCCTACTGTGACCCAAGTGATGCTTTCCACGGGACGGTTTGGCGAAGCCGCATGGACGGCAGTCAACGCCGACAGCTTACCTTCCCCCCATTGAATGCCCTCGAGCCGCACTGGTCTCCGGACGGCGCCCAAATCGCCTTCAGCGCTCAAACGCCCGGCAGGGGGTTGGCGATCTACCGGGTTTCCTCAAATGGCGGCGAGCCGGAGCGCATCTTGCCCACCAATGAACTTGACACCTGTCCGATTTGGTCGCCGCAGGGCCATGAGCTGCTTTTCTACCGGATCACCTCTGACCCGCCCGCGCTCTACTCGCTTGACTTGAAGACCCGGCGATGCTCCATGGTTGCGAACTCCCAGGGCCTGGGAGCGGAGTATGCGCTTTCCCCCGATGGGCGCTACGTCGCCGCTGCCGCCGCGGATGGCTCTAGCCTGCTGCTCCTGGACCTCAAAACCCACCGGCGGTCGGCTCTGTTCAAGGGCCGCGGGCTCAGCTTCCCTTATTGGTCGCCCGATGGGGTGTACGTCTACGTTCAGGAACTCCTGGGGAATCCGCAAGAACCCATTCAGCGAGTGCGGGTGAGCGACGGCAGGGTGGAAACCGTGGCCACGGCGGAAAATCTCCTGCGCTCGGACATCTCGGGTTTCTCGCTGACCGGTGTCGCGCCGGACGGCTCACCCGTGGTTTCACTCGTGCGCGCCACGGCCGACCTCTATGCGCTGGACGTCAATCTGCCCTGAGGACCCTTGCGCTGCGAGTCGTCGAACGAAGCATGCCGCTGCCTTGCTCAATGGCTCCCCGGCTCATGCTTTTGGCTTCCCGCAGCTCCGGAAGCCTTTTCCCGAATCCATACTAAATCCTTCCGCAAGCCATCGTTCATCGACTCAATTTCTACCCGAACGAACTCCAGATCGCAGAAGACTTTGGGAGAGCACTCAGTACTTCCTGATGGAAATCACCGGTCTTTCCAGAATAACCTTGCGAAGGCATCTCCAAATCATTTGGGTTATACCTGTCAATTGGGCCGCCGTTGTCGTCATGACCCGAACCACGCAGCTTGACCGTCCTCCGCGGCTCGCCCCCCCTTGCACACCGGGCAAGGAGTTCAGCGTGCCCGAAAGTTCGGTGACCAGATTTTGCCACCCGGCAAATCCCTCCTGAACCACCACCATGCTGGAGAAATAATTGAATTCTTCCGCTAACCCCAGGCCGTGCGGGGACATCTCCGTTGGGACGATGCGAGATCTGTTTATATATACTGGAAACTCGCCAATTCGAACCTCGACATCGCTGGAAAGTTCGGTGAATTTCCATCGTTCATTCCGTGCAATTCTACCCGCCGCAAAGGCTTCATTCAGGATCAGGCAACTGCGAGGTGCCATCTGAACCCGCAGGGATTGCCGAAGCGCCGAGCCGGGATAAGGGATTAAGTGTTCGGGGAAATACTCCAGAATGGCGCCCTCCTCCAATCGAATGGTGGTTTCATGGCCGGCCGGGCGATTCAGACTTCGATAAACCGTCGTGGCGGAGGGCGTGCTTAAGCAAACGTGCGATCCGCTCCCCAGCCGCACCTCCGTCCTCAGGTTGTCGCCCCCGACAATTCCCCCCGTCGGGTTCAGCATCAGGACAAAAGCGGATCCATCTTCCTCAATGTAACTTGGTTTCAGGACTTGCAGCGGCAGACGGAAGCGGCAGCGGACAAGCGCCGTGAGGTTCCGGCGCCGTTCGAATTCGAGGGAAAGATAGCCATCACGCCCAACACGCTCAGGACTGAAACAGCAGGTCGTGCTGGATCCATTGGATGATCGTATCAACTCCGGTGCCATTCTTGAGGTTCGTGAAGACATAAGGCCGTTCTCCGCGGGCGCGCTTTGCATCGCGATCCATTACGCCGAGGTCGGCGCCGACGTAGGGAGCAAGATCGATTTTGTTGATGACCAGAAGGCCCGAGGCGGTAATTGCCGGACCGCCTTTGCGCGGAATCTTATCGCCCTCGGCGACGTCGATGACATAAATCGTGGCATCCACCAGCTCCGGGCTGAAAGTGGCAGCCAGATTATCCCCCCCGCTTTCGATGATCAGCAGCGCCAGATTGGGGAAGCGCCGGTTGAGCTCGCGAACTGCCTCAAGGTTGACGGAGGCATCCTCCCGGATCGCGGCGTGGGGGCAGCCGCCGGTTTCCACGCCGATAATTCGCTCCGGCGCGAGGGCTCCACGGCGCGTCAGGAATTCGGCATCTTCGCGGGTGTAGATGTCATTGGTGATGACCGCGAGGTTGTAGCGGTCGCGCAGGCGGAGGCACAACGTTTCCACCAACGCCGTTTTGCCGGACCCCACCGGACCGCCTACGCCGATTCGGAGCGGCATGGGAATCATGACCGGAACAACCTCGCTTCCAATTGAGCATGGCGCATCGATGCGACCTCAATGCCCGGCACAAAGCTCCACATTTCCGCCGTGGTTTTCCCCGCCGACTCGGAAGCCAATCGTGAAATCAGCGGTCGCACCTTCCAAAGCAACTGCTGCCCGCGAAGCTGGCCGAGGGGCAGTAATCGCAGTGCTGCTCCCGCCATGGCTGAAGCTGCGGAGTAAAGATAGGCAGTAGCCGCGTCAAGCTCTGCCCACTCCAGTGCGCCCCCGATAACTCCATAGCAGACGGAATGGTGCCCGGGCGTCGAATCCGACTCCGTGGCCAGGAAATATGACCTGAGCAATTCATGTTCGCTGAGGGCCGCGGCAATTCTGATCATTTGCCTTCCCATCTGACGGCTGGCGCCGCGCAACTCTTCCGCCGGCTTCATGGCTTCCATCACGGCGTCCAGCATTAGCAACTCATCCAATCCGCCGTTCCGGGCGGCGCAGCGATGCGCGGCCAGCATCGCAAGCATGTCTGCGGTGGCAACCGACCCCTCAAGACTCGCGCGGATGAAATCAAAGACACCGTCCGCATCATTCACCCTTCCCTCCTGGACGTAATACTCCAGGCCGAAGGAATGCGCGTATGCTCCGGCGGGAAACAGTCCGTCAGAGAATTGCAAAAGGCTCAAAAATGAGTCAATGGTCATGCCCGTGACCGATTCCGATGGACTTGAAGACTGCCATTCGCCGCTCCCACGGAACTCCCAGACGCTCGAGCAATTGGACCATGGCGCTGTCATCCGGAACTAGTAATTGATCACCGTCGATGGCCAGTGGAAAATGGCGATTTCCAACCTCAAACGCAACCCGGATCGCGGTCTCAGGGTTGGGGGGAGAAATGGCCAGGATTTTTTCCTGCGCGGCCTCCACGGTGGCAAACCAGTCTGACTCGACGCACAAAAGGCGGCCGGGTTCCAGAAGCGAGCCGGTTTGAAGCGCGAGCGCAATCTCCCGGCCGCCGGCGGTCAGCAAACGTCCCCGTGTCCAGCGGCGCTGTTCCCAGGTGAGCACGACTTTGTCCGCTGTCTTCCCTTCCAGCTCTTGAGGTGCGACAATTTCCGGAAGCCGGTCAACCACCCGCATCGCAGCCGCCCTCTAAAATAGAAAATATCTCTGCGCCATCGGCAGAACCTTCGCCGGTTCGCAGGTCAGTAATTGACCGTCCGCGCGCACTTCGTAGGTCTCCGGATCGACTTCCATCTTCGGCAAGGCGTCGTTCAGGATCATGTCGCGCTTGGAAAGGTTGCGGCAGCGGCCGACGGCGACGGTGTTTTTCTTCAGCCCCAGGCGGGAGGCAATACCGGCATCCTTCGCGGCCTTCGACACAAATGTCAGCGAAGTCCGATGCAATGCGCCGCCCAGACTTCCGAACATGGGTCGGTAGAAGACCGGCTGGGGCGTGGGGATGGATGCGTTGGGGTCTCCCATGACCGACCACGCAATCGTTCCGCCCTTCAATACCATTTCCGGTTTGACACCGAAAAACGCCGGCTTCCAGAGCACCAGATCGGCAAATTTGCCGGCCTCGACGGAACCAATTTCGCCGGCAATTCCGTGCGCAATCGCGGGATTGATGGTGAATTTCGAGACGTAACGCCGCGCGCGCAGATTGTCGTTGCCCGAAGGCTCACCCGGCAACGGACCGCGCTGGCGCTTCATCTTGTCGGCAGTCTGCCAGGTGCGGAGGATCACCTCTCCAATTCGCCCCATCGCCTGCGAGTCCGATGACATCATGCTGATGGCGCCGAGGTCGTGAAGAACATCCTCCGCAGCGATGGTTTCGGCGCGAATGCGGGATTCCGCAAAGGCAACATCCTCCGGGATGGAAGGGCTCAGGTGGTGGCAGACCATCAGCATGTCTAGATGCTCGTCCAGGGTGTTGACCGTGAAGGGCATCGTGGGGTTGGTGGATGAAGGAAGGCAATTGGGCTCGCCGCACACCTTAATGATGTCGGGAGCATGGCCGCCCCCGGCGCCTTCCGTGTGGTAGGTGTGAATCGTGCGCCCTTTGAAGGCGCGAATCGTGTCCTGAACGAATCCGGCTTCGTTCAGCGTATCGGTATGGATCGCCACCTGCACGTCGAACTCCTCGGCAACGCCCAGCGCGCAATCGATGGTGGAAGGCGTGGTTCCCCAGTCCTCGTGGAGTTTCAGCCCGATCGCTCCCGCTTCAATTTGTTCGCGAAGCGGGGCAGGCAGGGACGCATTGCCTTTCCCGAGAAAACCCAGATTAATGGGCAAACCATCCGCCGCCAGAAGCATTTGAGCGAGGTTGGCCGGACCCGGCGTGCAAGTTGTGGCATTGGTACCGGTGGCGGGGCCCGTTCCTCCTCCAATCAATGTGGTGATGCCGGCGGAAAGAGCCGTCTCCGCCAGTTGCGGGCAAATGAAATGCACGTGCGCATCGATGCCGCCGGCGGTTACGATCTTTCCTTCCCCGGCAATGACCTCCGTTCCCGCACCGATCACCATTCCGGGCGTAACCCCGGACATTACATCGGGATTCCCTGCTTTGCCGACGGCCACAATCCTTCCGCCGCGAATGCCGATGTCGGCCTTGACGATTCCCCAGTGATCCAGGATGATGGCGCCGGTCACCACCACGTCGAGGGTTCCGTCCGCCGAAGTCGCGCGGGAGGATTGCCCCATTCCGTCTCGAACCACTTTTCCGCCGCCGAACTTTGCTTCCTCGCCGTAAACGGTCATATCGCGCTCGATTTCGATAAACAGCTCGGTATCGGCCAGGCGGACGCGGTCGCCCGTGGTCGGGCCATAAAGATCCGCGTATTGTCTGCGGGGAATTCGCAGGGTCACGAGTTGATGTCCTGAAATCCTGAGCCCCGGGCCTTGCTGACCGCCGCATCGCGCGCGGCTTCGCCCGCCGGGCCATTGGTCAATCCGTTCAAACCATAAACGGCGCAGGCGCCGCCTATGGACACGAGGCTTACAATTTTTTCATCGCCGGGTTCGAATCGGGCTGCGGTTCCGGCGGGGATGTTCAGCCTCATTCCAAAAGCCGCCGCGCGGTCGAAGCGCAGTGCCCGATTGGCCTCAAAAAAATGAAAGTGAGAACCCACTTGAATCGG
>JASIKV010000309.1 GCA_030049455.1 Terriglobia bacterium | reverse complement strand
AAAGGTGAAAACGCCATCGGGGGATAAACGCCAATGCAGCTTCGGAAAGATCCCATTTCGATGAACTGGGTCGTGCAGGAAGATGGGGAAACCACCTGGCCGAAGCCCGATGTCTGCCCCTTTTGCCCGGGCCAGGAAGCTTTGACGCCCCAGACCCTCTACTCGCACGCCGACAATCACGGCGCGTGGCAGGTGCGCGTGATTCCCCACGTGCGCCCGCTTTATCGCATTGAGGGCGCGCCGCAGCGCGCGGCGGAAGGCCTTTACGACAAGATGCGCAGCCTGGGAGCGCACGAAGTGGTGATCGAAAGCCCCGACCACAAACTCCGCCTGCCGCTCGAGAGCGACGAAAACGTCGCGCAGGTGTTGCGCGCATTCGTCGCGCGCCTGGTGGACTTGAAAAAGGATCGCCGGTTTCGTTATGTGAGCGTCTTCCGCAATCAAGGCAGGCTGGCAGGGCAGGAACCCGAGCACCCGCACTCGCAGATCAGCGCGACGCCATTTATCCCGCGCCGCGTGGTTTACGAACTACGCTCACTCCAGCGGTACTTCACAATGAAGGAGCGCTGCCTGCTCTGCGATATCGCCCAGCAAGAGATCAACCAACAGGTGCGGACGGTGGAGTGGGACGATCGGTTCGTCGCCTTCTGTCCTTTTGCCTCGCGCGCGCCTTATGAGATTTGGGTTCTCCCGCTTGAGCACAGCCACACGTTTGAAGAGGACTTGACAAACTGGGACCGCCAGCTTCACTTCGCGCGATTCTTCAAAAACACCCTGCTGCGGCTGGAGTCGGTTGCCCGGGATTACCACATCATTCTCCACACCACGCCCAATCTCAAATCGCAGTCTGAGCGCACGGATCTTTGGCGCACTTTATGCGAGGATTTCCATTGGCACTTTGAAATCGTCCCCGTGCGGCCTTCAACCTCGCCTTCTTATTTTCTTAAAGAGGTCTATTACAATTCCGTGCTGCCGGAGCGGGCCGCAGAGGAGTTACGCAAGGTCGATCTCAATAAACTTGCTCGCGAGCCGCGATAAGGACATGTTGCGCCATCCGGAAGGGCCTTGGCGGACGAGTATCGAAACGCGATTCGCGCTTGCATCTGCGGCCGCGGTTGAATAATCTCTCGGAGACAAAATCTTCATCCGGAGGGACACCCTGAACATGAAAACCCAACTGCTCATCAGGATGGCCGTGGTGGCGGCCGTGGTATTCGTTTCTTTCTACGCTGTGAATCTGCTGGCGGAAAAGAAGCCGAAGGCAGCGCCTGCAGCAGCCTCTCCTGCGCCCGAAGTCATCTGGCCGGCAATACCTGACCTGGAATTCATCACGCGCCTGCGGCAGGAGGAGTTCGGCCACAGCCAGGTTATGGAGATCATGAGCCATCTGACCGACGACATCGGCCCGCGCCTGACGGGTTCCCCGAATATGAAGAAAGCCAACGAGTGGACGCGTGACCAGCTCACGGAGTGGGGGCTGGCGAACGCGCACCTTGAGCCCTGGGGCACATTCGGCCGCGGTTGGGCCTACCAGCTTTGCGAGGTGCGCATGGTCGCGCCCGACTACATGCAATTCATGGCGTTCCCCGAAGCTTGGACTCCCGGAACGAGCGGCTCACTGCACGCCGAGGTGGTTCGCATGATCGCGAACACCGCCGCCGACCTGGAGAAGTACAGAGGCAAGCTGGCCGGAAAGATAGTGTTGTTCGGTGATACGCGAATGCCCGACCCCAGTGAGAAGCCCTTGTTTCACAGAGACGAAGATGACGAACTCGCCAAGATCGCCCTCTTCCCCACCGGGCCGCAGCGTTTTGGCGGCCCCGCTAACGCCCGCGCGGACTTTAGGGAGCGCCAGCGGTTAACTCAGCAGTTGCCGAAATTCCTGGTGGATGAAAGGGTGGCGGCGGTTCTGGACATCACACGCGTGCCCGGAGAAGACGGCACCATGTTTGTGCAATCCGGAGGCAGCTACGAAAAGGGCAAGACGATTGCCGTTCCCCGCGTCACGATTGCAGTGGAAGACTTTGGCCGGGTAGCGCGCCTGCTCGACAAGAAAGTTTCTGTTGAAGTGGAGATGAATGTTGAGGCCACGTTCTACGATGACGATGACAAAGCGTACAACACATTGGCGGAAATTCCGGGCACGGACCCGAAACTGAAAGACCAGGTGGTGATGCTGGGCGGGCACATGGACTCCTGGCACGCCGGGGAAGGCGCTACGGACAACGGCGCGGGAACAGTGGTGGCCATGGAGTCCGTACGGCTGCTCAAGAAATTGGGCGTACAGCCGCGGCGAACCATCCGCATCGCACTCTGGTCCGGAGAAGAAGAGGGGCTGCTCGGTTCGCGCGGGTATGTGAAGGAACACTTCGGCTCGAGGCCGGAATCCAACCGCCCTGGCGATGATGCCGTTCCCGCCTTCATGCGTCCGCCCTCCGGGCCACTCGAATTGAAGCCCGAACAGAAGCTCATATCCGTGTATTTCAACCTCGATAACGGCGCCGGAAGGATTCGCGGCATTTACTTGCAGGAGAACGCCCTCGTGAAGCCGATCTTTGAAAAGTGGATGGAGCCGTTCCGCGACCTGGGCATGACGACCCTGACCATGCGCAATACAGGCTCGACCGACCACGTCTCACTGGACGCGGTGGGCATACCCGCATTCGAATTCCTTCAGGATCCGCTTGATTATGGAACTTTAACTCACCACTCGAACCTGGACGTTTACGAACACATTCGGCCGGAGGATTTGCAGCAGGCGTCGGCCATCGAGGCGGGATTCGTTTATGACGCTGCGATGTGCGACGACATGGTTCCGCGAAAACCCATCCGCCCGGATGATGCCCCCGCCACGCCCCGGCAGTGACGATCGAGGGCGGCGGCACAATTTGATTTCACATCTGTGGCCCGAATCTCGTTGTGCCGCAGGGGCGACGTACTGTGCCCTCTGCGGCGGAGCTGACCTTTTGCACATTTGAGATCATCCATGATGATCGTCGACTCGCATCTCGATTTATCCTGGAACGCCCTGAACTGGCGTCGGGATTTGACCCGGAGCATTGAGGATATCCGCATCTCGGAAGCAGGGTCCAACAATCATCGCCTTGGACACAACACGGTTTCATTCCCGGAATTGCGAAAGGCCGATGTTGCCGTCTGCCTGGCCACGGTGCTTGCGCGGTGCAGCAACCTCAATGACCCCCGGCTCGACTACCCGAGCCGCGAAATTGCTTCGGCGATGGGTTTAGGCCAGGTGGAGTACTACCGCATCATGGAGTCCCAGGGGTACATGCGCATGTTGCGGGATTGGCCCGCGCTTGATTCACATGCAAAGGAATGGAAGCGCACGGGTGGAAGCGGATGCCCTCTTGGATACATTCTCGCCATGGAGGGCGCCGACCCGATTCTTGAGCCCAGCCAGGTTGAACTCTGGTGGGAACGCGGATTGCGAGTCGTTGAGCCAGTGCACTACGGCGTCAGCTTCTACGCCCACGGAACAGGCGCACCGGGCGGGCTAACTCCCAAAGGCCGCGAGTTGCTGGCGGAAATGGAATCCGTGGGAATGATCCTGGACGTAACTCACCTTGCTGATGAAAGCTTCTGGCAGGCGATCGAGATTTATGACGGGCCGGTGTTGGCCAGTCACCATAACTGTCGAGCCCTCGTGCCCGGAGATCGCCAGCTTAGCGACGAACAAATTCGGGCTTTGCTTGAGCGCGATGCGGTGATCGGCGCAGTATTCGATTCCTGGATGCTTTACCCTGATTATGTAGCGGGCAAAACCGACAATTCCGTGGTCAGCATCGAGCGCGTGATCGACCACATCGACCATGTGTGCCAGTTGGCCGGCAGCGCGCGGCATTCTGCGATTGGAAGTGATCTGGATGGCGGATTCGGCACAGAACAATCGCCGCGGGAATTGAATTCGATTGCAGACCTGCAGATGGTCCCGGGATTGCTCAGGAAGCGCGGGTATACGGAGCCGGACATCGAGGGCATCCTGCACGGTAATTGGCTGAGGTTTTTTCAAAAAGCCTGGGCGCG
>JASIKV010000308.1 GCA_030049455.1 Terriglobia bacterium | reverse complement strand
CGTAGCCATGCTCGGCCATCCACGCAGCACCCTCCTGAAGCAAATCGTCGAGCTCGGGATAAGAGATTCGGATATTTCCGCCCCGCCCCGCGCCGGAGGGAATGTCGCGGAACAACTGATTGACCAGCTCACGGAGTTTAGTCTGAACTTCCCCGCGACTCAGTGAGCTGCCCAGCAATCGGACGCCGCAATTGATATCAAAGCCCACTCCGCCGGGGGAGATGACTCCCTCGTGGTGCGGGTCAGTGGCTGCGACCCCACCGATGGGAAAGCCGTAACCCTGATGAATGTCGGGCATGGCGAGCGAGGGTCCGACGATGCCCGGCAACATCGCCACATTGACCGCCTGCTCCAGCGACTGATCCTTCAGCAGGTCCTTAAGCAGCTTTTCGTCCGTGAAGATCAGCGCGTCCGTCAACATTCCGGGGCGCGTTCCCCTCGGGATAAGGAAACGGTAGTCATCCAGCTTCTTCAGTTGGCCCGGTTCGAGTGGCATCCGTTAACTCCAGTTGCTCTCTCCGATAATCCTTCAATTACCAGGACATCGCCAGCACAATGGAATATGGCGAAAGGTCGATCACGCGTCCGCCGCTAATGTGGGCTTGTACCGAATGCGTAGAAGCTGTTTCAAAACCCTCGGTATTTTGTTGACGCTATGACAAATGGGCGCTTGATGCTTCCCCCCGTAATTCCGGTCATAGGGCCGATACCGGATCTGTCGGGGCTCCCCGGAGGGGAGCGAGTTCAATAGCCGGGGGTGAAACCCCCGGAAAACGGCCCCCCACCCCGCCTTCGGCGCCCCTCTCCCCGCACGCGGGGAGAGGGGCTGGGGAAGAGGGGTTGCAGGTTTTCTGGGGGCGCTGCCCCCGGCTATCGATATCACGCCCCTGCGGGGCTAAAACTCAACAGGTTCTACAAGGTTTTGAAACAGCTTCTAGTAGTTATCTGCCGGTTCGAGTGGAGCAACTTCCGACTTGCCGCATTGGACAAAGATTCATTCATTCTCCGGAATCCCAGCGAGAACCACGCCACCCGTCGGGGCGGTTTTGCCGGCCTCCCCGTGTGCGAATTTCCGCGGCGTGCGACGAACCAAGATTGATAAGGGCCGTAATCAAAGCCCCCTTTCGATAATGGGACATTAAGTTCTCCCCAAAGATGAATTCAAAATGCACCCCATCTTATGAAGTCGCAGCATCAGGGCGCAACTTTTTCGTGCCGCCCGGCAGGGGGTCGAATTCTTAGTGGAGGATCCCAATTCTCCGGATTGACGGTGACTTGAGTTTATCTGTGCAAAAGCCCATGGGGAATGCGTTGACCCCGGCGCGGCGCAAGAATACAATTTTTGTGGGCTGCTCGAAAGAGAGTGATCTCGGGGAGGACAAATCCATGAACTCAAGGCAAAATCGCCGCAAGTTTCTTGAGAACATGACGCGCAGCGTCGCCGGTGCGGGCGCAGCGATTTCCGGAGCCACCTTGACAGCATTTCCATCAGCCTCTGCAAAAGGCGAAATGCCTTATCGCACACTCGGCCGCAGCGGCGAAAAGGTTTCACTGCTGGGACTGGGCGGCTACCACATCGGAATGCAGGACGATGAGCAGGAGAGCATCCGGATCGTCCGCGCGGCCGTCGATAGCGGCGTGAACTTCATGGACAACTGCTGGGATTATCACGACGGAGTGAGCGAAATTCGCATGGGCAAAGCGCTGCGTGACGGTTACCGGAAGAAAGTTTTCCTGATGACCAAAATTGACGGGCAGCTTAAAGACATCGCGGCAGAGCAAATCGACGAGTCGCTTCGCCGGCTTCAGACCGACACCATCGACTTGTTGCAATTCCACGAGGTCATTCGCCCGGGCGACCCCGACCGGATCCTGGGCCCGGGTGGAAGCCTTGAGGCAGCGCTCGCGGCTAAGAAAGCTGGGAAAATTCGCTACATCGGCTTCACCGGGCACAAGGACCCGGAGATTCACCTGAAGATGCTCAACACCGCGTTCCAGCGCGGCTTCACATTTGACGCGGTCCAAATGCCCCTCAACGTCATGGACATGCACTTCAAGAGCTTCGCTCACCTGGTGGTGCCGGTGCTGGTCCAGCACGGCATCGGCGTGCTGGGAATGAAACCCATGGGAAATGGTTATGTGCTCAAAAGCGGAGTGGTGACGCCCATTGAGTGCCTGCACTACGCGATGAATCTGCCGACTTCGGTTGTGATCAACGGATGCGAATCACTCGATCGGCTGGAGCAAGGATTGCAGGCCGCGCGTACGTTCCGTCCGCTGACGGAGCAGGAAATTTCCGGCCTTTCCGCTCGCACCGCCACCGCCGGGCGGGATGGGCAGTTCGAGCCTTTTAAGACTTCCAACATTTTTGACGGCACCGCGCATAATCCCGGTTGGCTGGGGTGAGCGGCGGCCTGACATTTTGCTCAGGTTAGAAACTGGGCAGGAGGAAAGCGTGTCTCAAATCTCGGCCCTGTTCAGCGATGTTGGCGGAGTTTTGCTTACAAACGGCTTGGACCACGTGCAGCGGGCGCGCCTCGCCAAGCTTTTCGATCTGGACGCGAAGGACTTTGATGACCGGCACCAGATGGTCGCCGCGCCGTTTGACGCGGGCCAGCTAACCCTTGACCAGTACCTCGACCGCACCATCTTTTACAAGCCGCGTCCCTTCGGCAAACAGGAAGTGAAAGATTTCATGTACGCGCAGTCGGAAGCATTTCCCGATTCCCTTGCCCTCATGGCACGGATTGCCAAAGCGGGGGCCGTTTTCCTCGCCACCCTGAATAACGAATCCCGCGAATTGAATCTCCACCGCATTGAAAAGTTCAAGCTTCGCGACTACTTTTCCACTTTTTTCAGCTCCTGTTACCTGGGTGTGTCCAAACCTCATCCTGAAATCTACCGAATGGCGCTCGATATATCGCAGCGGCCGGCAGAAGAGTGCGTGTTTATCGACGACCGCGCGCCGAACCTGGAGGCCGCGCACAGCCTCGGACTGCGCACCCTCCAGTTTTCGAGTGCCACACAGTTGGAAAAAGACCTGCACAACCTGGGCTTGGAGTTTTGAGGAGAACTATTGCCCCGTCGCCACTCCCGTTGTGAGCTTTTGCGCGGTTTGCTTTACCTGCCTTAAATCCAGCTTCCCACTCCCCATCAGCGGCAGCGACTCAACCCGATAGAAGTTCTCGCGGCGCGGCACCCACAGCGCGGGCAATCCGTAGCTTCGCAGGCGTTTTAGCAGTTCATCGAGGTCGAGCCCCAACTCCAGGTGCAGCACCACAAAGCGCTCACCTTTCTGCGCGTCCGATACCGACGTCACCACCAGCCGCTGGTCCATGCTGCCGAGGGCGCGATGCAGCAATTCTTCAAGATGGACGTGTGAAACCATTTCGCCCGCAACCTTGGAGAAACGCGAAACGCGGTCCGTGATGGTGATGAATCCGTCTTCGTCCAGCTTGGCGATGTCCCCTGTGATGTACCATCCATCGTC
>JASIKV010000307.1 GCA_030049455.1 Terriglobia bacterium | reverse complement strand
GACGGGGCCAAGATGTCAAAGTCAAAGGGGAACGTGGTGGATCCGACGCAGATGTTCGACAAGTACGGCGCGGACACCACGCGGCTCTATGTGCTGTTCGCTGCGCCGCCTGAAAAGGATTTGGAATGGAGCGACGAAGCCATCGATGGCGCATCGAGGTTTCTAAATCGTATCTACGTTCTGGTGAAAGCTTTTATTGATAAGTATGGCCACGCCTGGTCAGCCCCTGTCGACCGGGCGCGCCTGAACGATTTGGACCGCCGATTCCTTCGCAAGGCTCACCAGACGCTTCGCCACATCACGGAGGACATGGAAGAACGGTGGCACTACAACACCGACATCGCGAAGCTCATGGAGCTCAGCAACGAACTGGGCGAGATGATCAATGCGCCAAGTCAAAACCTGATGCAACCCGGCGTGGCAAAGGATTGCATCGATAAGCTTGTGCTGATGCTCTCGCTCTTCGCGCCGCACATTGCCGAGGAGCTTTGGGAAGCGCTGGGGCATTCCGAGCCTTTACTCAAAGTCGCCTGGCCGGCATTTGACGCGGAGCTCGCGGCCGAAGACGTCATCGAGTATCCCGTGCAGGTCAACGGGAAGCTGCGCGCGCGCATTCAAGTGCCCGCGAGCGCCGGCGAGGAAGAAATCCGCGTGCGCGCGCAAGCCGCGGAGAAGGTTGTTCAGCACCTGAACGGCTTGCAGGTTAAGAAAATTATCGTGGTGGCCGGCAAGCTGGTCAGCATCGTGGCGAAATGACAATCAATCAAGCCGAGGAGCTTTTGCTCGGAATTTCGAACGGCGTGAGGTGAAATATGAATCTGATGACATTCCTGTTCAGGCCGCATTTTCACGGGCATATCGGGTGGGTTGTGGGGGTCCTGGTGCTCGTCCTTGTGGTAATTCTTGTTCTACAAAATAGGAAGTAAAAGGTCATGACCCGATCCACTTTGCGTGAAGCGGGCGCGAAGGAATTTGACCCTTGACCTCTTCTATGACGCAGCCCAGCCCCATCGTCATCCTGGATTTCGGTTCGCAATACACGCAGCTTATCGCGCGGCGGATTCGCGAGATGCAGGTGTATGCAGTGATTGTGCCGTGCAACCTCGCGTTCGAAAAACTCGCCGAGATGCACCCGCAGGCGCTGATTCTTTCCGGCGGACCCTCGTCTGTTTACGACCCTGCGTCTCCCGTTTGCGATGAGCGCGTGCTGAAGCTCAACCTGCCGGTCCTCGGAATCTGCTACGGCTTGCAGTGGATGTGTTACAAGCTCGGCGGCAAGGTAGAACCCGCGGCGCGGCGCGAATATGGATTTGCCGAACTGGAGATTCTGCCTTCCTCGCAATTGCTCGCCGGAATCCCGTCGCCGCTCAAGGTCTGGAACAGCCACGGCGACCACGTGGTGGAAGTTCCGCCGGGGTTTGTGATTACCGGGCGCACGCACAATGCGATTTCCGTCATCGAAAATGCGCCGGCGAAAATGTACGCGCTGGAGTTCCACCCGGAAGTGCGTCACACGACGAAGGGCAGGGAAATCCTTCAGCGCTTCGTTTCGGAAGTGGCAGGCATCAAACCCAATTGGTTTCCCGGTTCGTTCATTGAGCAGACAGTTCAGCAGATCCGCGAGCAAGTGGGAGAAAAACACGCCCTGTGCGCGCTCTCCGGAGGCGTGGATTCCGCCGTCGCCGCCACGCTGGTGGGCCGGGCCATCGGCGATCGCCTGACCTGCGTCTTCGTGGACAACGGCCTGCTGCGCAAGAACGAGTTCGAGGAGATCAGCGGCAAACTGCGCGACCAGGCACACCTGAAGGTCAAGGCGGTTGACGCCTCTCACCGCTTCCTTTCACGGCTTGTGGGGGTCACTGACCCCGAGCGCAAGCGCAAGATCATCGGCGAGGAATTCATCCGGGTGTTTGAGGCGGAAGCTCGCGCTCTGGGCGATGTCGAGTTTCTGGTTCAGGGGACGCTTTACCCTGACGTGATCGAATCGGTCTCCGTGAAAGGACCGGCAGCCACCATCAAGAGTCATCACAACGTGGGCGGGTTGCCGCCCGACCTGAAATTCAAGCTGATTGAGCCTTTGCGCGAGCTTTTTAAGGACGAGGTAAAGGCTGTCGGGCGGCAGCTTGGATTAGAAACTTCTGTGGTCAGCCGGCAGCCATTTCCGGGTCCGGGGCTGGCAGTGAGGATTGTCGGAGAGGTAACCCCCGACCGGCTGAGGATGGTGCGCGAGGCTGATGCAATTGTGCAGGAAGAAGTGCGTGCGGATGGACTTTATGACCGATTGTGGCAGTCATTCGCCGTCCTCCTGCCCGTTTCGAGTGTGGGAGTGATGGGCGACGCCCGCACTTACGCCTCCACCATCGGCATTCGCGCGGTGGAATCCGAAGACGGCATGACTGCCGATTGGGCGCAACTGCCCGGGACGCTGCTTCAACGAATGGCTACACGGATAGTCAACGAAGTGAAGGGCGTGAACCGCGTGGTGTTCGACATCACCTCGAAGCCGCCTGGCACGATCGAATGGGAATAGCCCACCCCTGGCGTCCGTGACGGGTCAGAGACACCACTCCACTGCATTGAAACGGAAGAGCTTAGCGGCTCGCTAACTTCTGGGCCATGAAGAGGAGGAGCTGACGATCTTTTTCATCGATGCGGGTGAGAAGTCGCTTCACCTTTTCGAAAAATCGTAGTTCCTTTTCCTGCTCAGGATTTAGACCCAATTCCTCAGCCGAATGACGCTTGCTCAGGTTCGGCAACGGGGGAGGCTCGTCGCCCTCATAGAACAACTGATAGAGGGGGAGTTCCAGCGCCGCTGACAACCGCTCCAGGGTTTCGAGTGACGGGACAGTGTGCCCATTTTCGACCCTCGAGATGTAGCAGCGCAATAAGCCCGTGCGCTTTTCAATATCACCCTGAGACAGATTCCGTTCTTCACGAAGCTTCTTTAGTCTGGTACCGATGATCATAGGCGAATTCTTGCATAAAGTTATCAAGTGGTCAACTAAAATCTCGATTAGAATTACATTAAAATTTGGGCGGTTCGTACTTGTAACCCCCAAGGCTTTTCCCTCGTCGGAAACTAAGAGGGTAGGCGTAAGATGGATAAACGATGGAAAACTCCGGCGCACAGCTTGCCCAGGAAATTCAGTGGATTAAGCGCGCGCAGTTGGGGGAGCCGGAGGCCTTCGGACCCTTGGTGCAGAAATACCAGCAGCGGGTGTTCGCGCTGGTTTATCATCTGGTACGCAGGCGTGATGAGGTGGAGGACCTCGCCCAGGAAATCTTCATTAAGGCGTTCCGGGCGATTCGGAGTTACAATTTCCAGTCCTCTTTTGTCACCTGGCTCAGCCGCATTGCCACCAATCATTGTTACGACTACCTGCGGCATGAGCGCGCCTCCCGGGTAAGCTTTTACTGGCAGATGGGCGAGGAGAGCCAGCAGGAGCTGGAGGCAAATGCGCAGAGCCAGCCCGAAGATGCGCTTGATCATGAGGAGCAGCTGGCGCTGAAGGATCTTGTGGATAAGCTCCTGGAGCGCGCTCCAGAGAACGACCGGAAGATTTTGCTTTTGAAGGAACTTCAGGATTATTCCGTGGAAGAGATCGCGGAAATCCTGAATCTGAAGCCGACCACCGTGAAGGTTCGACTGCATCGAGCGCGCAAGCGAATGCTCGAGGACTTGCGCCAATGGCGGGAGGAAAATAAAAGGCCATGAGTTGCGATTATCTTCGTGAACGGCAGGACAATCTGTGGGAAGGCGGGGAATCGCCGGAGCTTTCGCGTCACCTGGCGGAATGCCCGGCTTGCGCGCAAGAATACCGCGACCTGCGCGTGGTGCGCGCGGGATTCCGCCTGATGAAGCGCCAGGAAGCTCCTGAGCCCTCCATCGGATTTGCGGAGCGCCTGGTGCGCCAGCTCGGCGAGCTGAGCAAGGCCCCGAGCGTTGCGGAATTCTTTGAGCGGGCGGGCAGGCGATTTGTCTACGCCACGCTCGTGCTCACCTTCCTGGCGCTGTTGGCCATTGCATTGCCCGCGACGGGGCCGGTGCGCGGCCTGAGCATTGCGGATATTCAGATGAATTCGCAGGAATCCTTGCTGGCGAATTCCGATCCTCTGGGTGGAATCGGCTCGCAGGAATCTCCCGATCAGGCGCCTGAGGAAGCTCCCGCGCCGGCAGCTCCGAACGAGGTGAAATGACCCGCCGGGTATACCTCTATTTCTTTATTACCTTTATTCTCGGCGCCGTATTGGGCGGCTTAGGCCTTTATTATTATCTGTGGACCACAGGCCACATCCAGCGCCCGCACGGCTTCAACCGGGAACACGCCATCAGTCACTTGAAGCAGGAGCTGAACCTGAACGACGCTCAGGTGCAGAAGCTGGGGCAGATATTTGATGAAAGCGCGCAAAAGATGCGCGACTTGCAGAAGCAGGTGGATCCCCAGTTCCAGGCGCTTCACCTGGAAACTCGCGCGCACATCCGCGAGATTCTTGACCCCGAGCAACAAACAAAGTTCGATGCGTCGGTGAAAGCAATTGATGCGCGCCACCGCCAGCACCCGCCCCCGCCTCCGCCGCAGTG
>JASIKV010000306.1 GCA_030049455.1 Terriglobia bacterium | reverse complement strand
TTTGAGTCGATGTTTTCACACCTTCTCCGGACTTGCAGTTTCGAGTTTCTACGTTCAAGCTCCTGTGTGTTACGATGAAAAGCGTGAATCTATGCGGATCCTGACCCGCTACATTCTGAAAGAAATCTCCTCCCATTCCCTTCTGGGTCTGCTGATCTTCACTTTCATCATCTTCATTCGCCAATTGAGCACCCTGCTGGAGCTGGTGGTGCGCCACAACGTTCCCCTGGCTGATATGGCGACGCTTTTTCTGCTGCCCATGCCCAGCATTCTGATGCTGACCGTCCCGCTGGCTGTCATGGTGGGAACGCTGATTGGGCTCAGCCGCATGTCCGCGGATGGCGAAGTGATTGCGGCGCGGGCTTCCGGAATCGGCATGGCGTGGTTTGTGCGGCCGGTGATGGTGCTGGCCGTGGCCGGATGGGGGATTACGCTTTGGATGGCTCTCTACCTCGCCCCCCAGGCGGCTCGCATGATGATCCGCATGGAAACCGGCCTGAAAGCCAGCCAGGTCCCCTATGAAATTCAGCCGCGCGTCTTCATCGAGCAATTTCCCAACCTGCTGCTCTACCTGGAGGATGTAACCAGCTCGCGGGCAAGCTGGAGCGGCGTGTTCATCGCCGACATGACGCAGCAAAATCGAATCAAGGTTACGTTAGCGAAAAGCGGACTGCTTGTCAACGAAGCCGACCGCAACCGTTTTGTGCTGCACCTCGAGCAAGGCACCACGCACGAATTCGATCCCACGCGCCCGCAGGAGTACTCCGTCGTCTCCTTCACCAACACCGAAATTCCTATCGACACAGAGCAGGGCGGAGCGAGCGCAGCCGAGCGCAGTACTCCGCAGTATTTGAGCCTCTCCCAGCTTTGGGAGCGAATCCATCAGCCCAAGGACAGCCAGGCGGCGCTGGTGGAACTCCACTATCGATTTGCATTGCCGGCCGCAGCCATCGTCCTGGCGCTGGTGGGGATTCCGCTGGGAATTTCGACGCGCAAGGGCGGAAAGTCCATGGGCATCATGCTCAGCCTGCTGCTGTTTTTCGTCTATTACATCCTGATGGCTTTCGGCCGAACCTTCGCGATGCAAGGCCGCGTTCCGCCCATTTTCGGGCTCTGGATCGCCAACGCGCTGTTTGCCGCCACGGGCATCATCATGCTCAGCAACGTGCAGCAGGTTCGCACCCGCATGTCGGGCCTTCAGGACGCTTTTGAAGACGCCGTAAAGCGCTGGCAGCAGTGGCGGGCTCGGCGCAAAAATACAGCCCGGCCGTCTGCCCTGCCCTCTCCGGCGAAAGTCGGCGGGCGATTCCTGCAGATCATCGATATCTACATTATCAAAGGCTGGATTTTCTATTTCGGCATTCTCCTGATCGCCTTCACGGGCGTTTACCTGATCTTCGACTTCTTCCAGATTCTGGGCGATATCGTGCGCAACCAGGTTTCCACGCGCGTGGTGCTCGACTATTACTGGTTTCTGCTCCCGCAGGTCATCTACCTCATGCTGCCGCTCAGCATCCTGGTGGCGACGCTGGTGAACTTCGGACTGCTGACCAAAACCAATCAGGTGACGGCGGTCAAATCCGCCGGAGTCAGTCTTTATCGGCTCTCCGTGCCCGTGCTGGCCCTGACGGCGCTGCTGAGCGTGGGAATGTTCTTTTTCGGAGACCGCGTTCTGCCCGAGACCAATCAGCGCCAGAACGCCCTGCGCAACCAAATCAAGGGCAAGCCCGCGCAAACCTTCTTCCGGCCCGACCGCCAGTGGATTTTCGGCAGCTCCAGCCGTATCTACAACTACACTTTCTTTGATTCCGACCAGAACATCTTTGCCAACCTCTCCGTTTTCGAATTCGACCCTGTGACTTTTCGCATGACGCGGCGATTACAAGCGGCGCGTGCCATCTGGGAGCCTTCGGTCCACAGTTGGATCCTTGAGAACGGCTGGTCGCGCGATTTGTCGGGCGACCGGGTAACCAATTACCTGCCATTCTCCGTCGCCACCTTCAAGGAGTTGACCGAAGAGCCGTCATACTTCAAGAAGGAAGTGAAGGCCTCCGAACAAATGAGCGCGCTCGAATTGCGCCGCTACATCGCCGACCTGAAGCAGAGCGGTTTTGATGTGGTCCGCCTCTCCGTGCAGTTCTACCGCAAGTTTTCGTTCCCGCTCATCGCTTTTGTTGTCACCCTCATCGGCATTCCCTTCTCATTCACGATGGGCGGCAAAGGCGCGCTGACCGGAATCGCCCTGAGCATCGGCATCGCCATCGTCTACTGGTCAACGTCGAGCCTGTTCGAAGCCATGGGGAACCTCAGCCAGCTTCCCGCCGCCATGGCCGCCTGGGCGCCGGATGTTCTTTTCGGATTGGCAGGAACCTATCTGCTGCTGCGAATTAAGACTTGAGCGTCAACGGCCAACGCCATGCCCATCTGAGGGATGTCGACGCGACGACAATGGAGCAAGGGAAACGCCGGTATGGAACTTTGGCGCATATCCCTTCCAGGCTTAACGGCATAAATTAAAGTATTACTTTAAGCTTAGGCACCAACCCCCTACAACTTCACAGCACACTTTCCGAACGCCCGAGTCTGGCGAGGCGGCTGATCTCTGCTACTTGTTCTGAAGCCTGGACCAGGCATCTTCGCGAAGAACCGCCGGGCAGGCATGACTGGGAATGACCCACAGCCCCCGCTTGCAGTTCGCGATTGGCCGAACGATGACCCGTGTGGCTGCCCCGACCTTGGATTTCCGGAGCTTCGCAAGATTCTGGTTGTTCCCGGCCGGGGACTGTTAACATGAGGGCACGCCGTAGCGTGCCCCTTCCGGTATTCTGCGGTTGAGACAGAGCTGAGGTTTAATCTCTGCCGCGAATTCACAGAGACCTGAGGAAATTGAGCA
>JASIKV010000034.1 GCA_030049455.1 Terriglobia bacterium | reverse complement strand
AGACGATGCTGAGGAAGAAAATCAGCGCATACTTGTATAATTTTTCTTTGGTCGTGCGGTTGAACGAAAACATGATTGCTCCGACGTGTAGGCCAAAACCTTTTTATTATAGTGGAACTTGCGCGGCGGCGGCAAGACTGCTTCTCTCTGTAGCGCGGGTGTCCCCACCCGCGGCCTTACTGCGGGTGTCCCCACCCGCGGCGTTACTGCGGCTGCCCCCAGGCGCCATGGTGTCGCGGCTGAGGACAGCCGCGCTACAACGAACTGCCGATTCTCAGGTGCCGCGGTTGAGGACAGCCGCGCTACAACCAACCGCCGATTCTCAGCGTTAATTCCCCCCGCGCAAGGCCTGATCAATGGCTTGATAGTAGGCATCTTCGGAGGGCAGGCCGAGGAGCATTCTGCCGTTGATAAACACCGTGGGGGTCTGATTCACGTCCAGGCGTTTGGCCTCCGCCATGTCGCGCTGAATTCGCGGGAACGAAGACTGCGCATCCAGGCAGCCGGCCAGCTTCACGCGGTCAAGTCCAACCTGTTCGCCGTAATTCAGCACCGTATCGCGCACGTTGGTGATGTTGATTTGCTGCTGGTTCCTGAAGATTGCAGTGCGCAGAGGCACAAATGTCGAGGGATTGAGCTCATAAGCGCACTGGCAGGCGATGGCGGCCGTGCGCGACCAGTCGTGAAAGGGCAGCGGGTATTCCTTGAAGACGATGCGCACCTTGTCGCCGTAGCGCGGCACCACCTGCGTCTCCAGGAACTCGTTCATGCGCGCGCAGGTGGGGCACTCGAGATCCGCATATTCCACGATGGTCACCGGAGCGTTCGCCGGCCCCTGCGTGGCTTCGTCGTGCAGCGAGATTCCGCGCAGCGCCTGCTGCTGGGGATCGACCGCCAGGTTGAACAGGTCGCTCATGATCAGGTGCTTGCCGTCGCGCGTGAGCAGCAGCGTGCGGTCCTGCTTGGATGCGCCATCACCCAGGGTCAGCGTTCCCTGCTGAAAGTCGGAGTACACCGAGGGTTTGAACCCGCCGACCGAGAGCTTGGGGGGCGCCTGCTGCTTGTAGGTGTCACGAATGTGCTGCTCCATCTCCGTCGTCGAATTCGGGGTCTGCAGGTCGATGATTCCGCCCGAAGGCACGACCAGATAGCGGTTGTCTTTCGAGATCAGCACAAGCTGCTGCCCCACATTATTCCCGTTAAGGACGTTCACGAACCCCTGGTTGAAGTCGGGCGCCAGGGGAGACGTCTGCACCGCGCCCATCGAGAGCTTCACGGTGTCGGGCACGGCGAACTTGAACCGAATGTAGTGGATGATTTTCTCGCCCGTCGCTTCACTCAACGCGGACGCTTGCGCGGCGGGCTTGGCCGTCATCATCGCCAGGGGAAAACCCGCGCAGACCAGAAATATCAGAGTTCCGAGTAAATAATGACTGCCGATTCTGCCTTTCAAGATGCCTCTCTCCTCCCGTCCTTCATTTTGCATCTGCCCTTTAGTAAGTTTAGTCAATCCCCGGTGCGCATTGCAAACGTGAATTTTGGCAGCTACCGTGGCGCAGCGATGGAAAGGCGGGGCTTCAGCCCCGCCCTTCCGGGGGTCCGCTGGTTGCGCTCATTAACCCAACCAAGCTAGCTCGATGCCCAACTTCCTGCTTGTGTTGCCCTTCGCGTGGAATAAAATGCTGGCGTGCGATTTGCGATTCTAAAGATGGGAGAAGCGAAATGAAAAGACGTGGATTCCTGGTTTCCTCACTCGCTGCCGGGGCGCTGGCCGGCGGGTCGGCGGAAGAATCATCCTCCGCGCAGCAGCGGAGGGGCATGGCTGACCGCGAGGTTTACGAATTGCGAAAATACTCACTGCGGCGCGGTCCCCAGACCCAGATGGTGATCGATTATTTTCGCCAGGCTGCGATTCCCGCGCTCAATCGCCTGGGAGTGAAGCCGGTGGGGGTGTTCAATACCAGCATCGGACCCGACAGCCCCACGATTTACGTCCTGGCGCGCTTTGACTCGCTTGAAACCGCGCTGAGCATTCCCGACCAGTTGGCCGCCGACCCGGAGTATCGCAAAGCCGGCGCGGCGTTCAACGATGTCGCCGCCACTGAGCCCGCCTACATGCGCATGGAGAGCTCGCTGCTGCTGGCCTTCGCCGGCATGCCGAGTCTGGAATTGCCCGCCGGCGCCGCCACTAAAGATCCGCGCATCTTCGAGCTGCGTACCTATGAGAGCCACAGCAAAAAGGCCAATCACACCAAGATCGAAATGTTCAACAGATCCGAAATCAACATCTTCCGCCGCACGGGGCTCCATCCCGTCTTCTTCGGCGAAACGCTGATTGGCGCGGGCCAGCCCAGCCTGACCTACATGCTCACCTTCGCCGACATGGCCGAACGCATGACCAACTGGGGAATCTTCATCGCCGACCCCGAATGGAAAAAACTCAGCACCACGCCCGGCTATACCGACGCGGAAATCGTCTCCAACATTACCAATGTGATTCTCACGCCCGCGCCGGGCTCGCAGATTTAAAGCAGCGCCGACCTTTAGGTCGGCATCCGTCGGCTGACGGACCGCGCTAGTATCTACGTTCAAACCAGGACACCATCCGGAAGGGGGAATGTGATGACGATGCCTGGCAAGTTTCCTGTGGTGGGAGAACGCGTCGCGGACTTCGAACTGCCCGACTCGGCGGCCACCCCGCGGCGATTGTCCTCTTTCGTAACCAGCGGGCCGGTTGTGCTCATCTTCTATCGCGGTTCCTGGTGACCCTTCTGCCTCCGCCAGTTGGCGGACTTCCGCAATCATTATGAAGAAATCCGCGCTGCGGGCGCAGACCTTGTGGCAATTTCGGTCGACACGCCGGAGGCGTCCGAAGCTTTGCGCCGCCAGGAGGGTTTGCCGTTTGCCCTTTTATGCGACACGCAAAAGCAAGTCGTTAAGGCCTGGGGTATCTATAATGCCGGCGAGAAGGGAGGAATCGCGAAGCCCGCCGCCTTCATCATCGGCCGTGACCTTGTCGCGCGCTTCGTGTCGCTCGACAGCGTGGCCGCACGCGTGCCGGCGCCGGAAATCGTGCGCATTCTCCAGAGTCTCGAAACCGCCGCGCCCGCTCGCCGCCGAGTCTATATTCCCACCTTTGCCCAATTCGTTAAAGGTCTGGGCAACCTGTTCAAAATGCATCGCCGCTCTCGGCGAGCAGGGTAGCGCATCTAATCAGAGCCGGTAGCCACGGCATGACTTTTATGCCGTGGGTTCTTCAGCCTTGGGTTCTTCGAAAGAAACCCGAGCCCACGGCACAATGATCGTGCCGTGGCTACCCGCTCTTAGGACATCACCTGGCCGCGTTTCGCATTGACAACCCACGACCACGCCTGTATGTTACGCTTGATTTGGGAAACGGCCACGCCATCCAGCGGGTTCTTGGTTCAGGCTCAATAGCTGCAACG
>JASIKV010000305.1 GCA_030049455.1 Terriglobia bacterium | reverse complement strand
AAAAGATTCAACCTTCAAACTTGCCCCGCCCACCAGCGCTCCGTCAATTTCCGGCTGAGCCATCAGCCCGCCCACGTTGTCCGGCTTCACGCTGCCGCCGTAGAGAATCCGCACAGCGCCGGCTTCGATTTCTCCGAACTTCTGCCGGGCCAAATCGCGCAGAAGACGATGGCTTTCCGCGGCTATTTCCGGCGTTGCCGTGCGACCTGTGCCAATCGCCCAAACCGGTTCGTAAGCAATTATGATACGGGAAAAGTCCGAGGGGGTCAATCCGCCAAGGCCGCCTTCGAACTGGGTCGTCAGAACCTGCCCCGTGCCGCCGGATTCGCGCTGCGCCAATGTTTCACCCATGCAGACGATGGGCGTAAGGGCTGCGGCCAGCGCCGCCTTCAGCTTGCGGTTCACCTGCCCGTCGGTTTCGCCGTGGTCGTGGCGGCGCTCGGAATGGCCAATAATGACGTGCGAGCAGCCCGCGTCAACGATCATCACAGGCGAAACGTCGCCCGTGTGCGCGCCTTCCTTGTCCCAGTGCATGTCCTGCGCGGAGATTGCGACCTTTGATCCTTTGGCCGCCCGCGCCGCCGCAGCCAACGCCGTGAAGGGCGGCGCTACGACGACCTCACAGTGCCCCGCCGATGCGGCCACCGGCACGATCTTCTCAACAAAATCCACCGCCTCCGCAATGGTTTTGTACATTTTCCAGTTTCCTGCTATCACGGGTCTGCGCATTTTTGTGTCCTTTGACGCCTATGGGCGGTTGGCAATAGGCAGCAGGAGTCGCAACCCCACAACCGCATCTCACCCAAAAAATCCCGCTACTCGATAATTCGCTTGGAGACGACGGGGCCTAGCCATGTTTTCAGGCAAGCTAGCGCTTTGTGGATTCGTTCCCTATTCCGAGATATCGCCACCATGCTTACCGCGCCGGAATCGTATGCGAACGTGCCACATTCTGTAAAGCCTCGCACGGACCGAAATAATTGGAGCTTTTTTAGAGGCCAATCTTTCTCGCGAGAAGCATTTTGGTAAATTTGAAGCATCCGTGTCCTCGACTCAGCAAGAAGGGCAGCAATCTCGGAAAAACTGATGTGCTCCTTCTTAGCTTTCTCATCAGGTGCGATGCCAGTGTCCGGGTCCAGGAATAAGTCATGGTTGCCAAGATCGCAAAAGTAACTCTTGCGTGTCTTTTTTGAAAAAACGTCTCCCCTGCCTTTCTTGAGGATGTCGTCAACTTTCACGCGTAATAGCCGCGCATACGCTTCGAAGCAATCTTGAGTCCAACGGTGTGCGTCTGTGAGCATGGGGACTACTTGCAAATCCTCGCCGCCGATGAGTCCAATGACTGAGCCCTTCCAATGGTCCAGGGCGTCGCCAAGGTGGTCAAGGTTCATCGTCGGCTAATCCTTATACCCTTGCGCGCGCGACGGGAGTCTGTTGGCTCGGTGGGCCCTTACTTTGTTTTCTGTCGCCGACACCAAGCATCCTTCCCACTGAGAAACATCCTCTTGCTGAAACAACTCCACAACGCGCCGGATTAATGCTGCCCGTTTTGGGATGCGCAAACGGATCAACAAGATTCCCCCATGAGTACCGGAGGCGTAGCGCCGAGCATCGGAAAAATCCAGGTCCTGGGTAATCAAGAACCTGAACTCTTTTTGAGCAATTTCCCAGATGCTCTCGTCGAGTTGCCCCTCCATTCCTTCCTCCCGGACGGTTTGAACGTCATGGCCGAGCAACTCCAGCAGCCCAGCCAGACGTATGGGCATATTTTCATCCAGTTTGATCTTCATCGAATCTGTGGAACTGCGGGCGCAGGAAGGTCTTCCTCCGCGGAAGCGGCGGCGAAGGCGATCACCGCCCGCATGTCCTCAAAAGTTAAGCTGGGGAAATCCTTCAGGATTTCCTCGACGGAGTCTCCGTCCGCAAGGCTGGCGAGGAGCGTTCGGAGGATTACCCTAGTACCTTTTATGACGGGTTGCCCGCCACAGATTCGCGGATTGCGGATGATTCGATCAGCGTAGGTATAGGGCCTTTGGGCCTTCCTTCGAGCGTGCATGGTCATCCTCCTGGTATTCCCGTCATCTTACCAGAAGGCGAAGCGCGAAGCGAACCCGGGACCGCCACCAACAAACTACAGTTGAACGTTGACTGTCTATTCCTCACCGCCTATTTCTCCACAAGTGCCGCGACTCCAGGGAGCGTAAGCCCGGAAAGGAATTCGAGTGAGGCTCCTCCGCCGGTCGAGATGTGCGAAATCTTTGCTTCCACTCCGGCTTGGTTGATCGCAGCGACGGAATCTCCGCCCCCCACGATCGATACGGCGGAAGAATTTGCCACGGCGTTGGCGATGGCCACGGTGCCTGCGGCGAACTGCGGAATTTCGAACACTCCCATCGGCCCATTCCAAACGATAGTCTTCGCCTTGGCGATTTGCGCGGCATAATCGGCGCGAGTGGCGGGGCCGATGTCCAAGCCAAGGCGGTTTGCGGGGATGCTGGGCGTGGGCGCAAGCTCCGCAACCGCGCTCGCGTCTA
>JASIKV010000304.1 GCA_030049455.1 Terriglobia bacterium | reverse complement strand
GGGCGGTTCCCAACTGCGATTTGCTCCGCGAGGTAGACCGCGCCCATTCCGCCCTCGCCCAGGCGACGAACGATTCGATAACGCCCCGATAAGACGGCGGCGAGCCGCGCCTCGGTTTCCATATTCAGGCCACTGTACCTACATAAGTCAGCGGGAATGCTGCGTAAAACTTGGCCGCTTCCACCAGGTGGCGGATGGGGATACGCTCCAGGACGCTGTGGGCCACATCCTCCTCGCCGGGGCCGAAGCCGATGGTGGGCACTCCCATGATTCCCATTGAGCCGACGCCGTTGGTGCTGAACGTCCACTTGTCCACCACGGGAGGCTTGCCGTGCAGCGCTGAATAGGTGCTCACGCCTGTCTGCACCAGGGGGTCGTTTTCTTCCAAAACCCAGCTTGGATAGTACTTCTCCATGGGGTAGCGCAGGCCGGTGTAGCTGGGCACATCGTAGTTAAGAATTTCAACTTCCGCGCCGCGCGCGCTGGGCAGGGCTCTGACTTCCGCAATCGCGCTCTGCTTGGTTTCGCCCGCCGTCAACCGCCGGTCAAGGTGAATCGTGCAGGCGCCGGGCACCGCGCACAGGGAGGGCGACATGGCGCGAATATCCGTGACCGCGATCGTCCCCTTGCCAAGAAACTTGTCAACGTGCAAGCGCTCGTTCAGCGCTTCGATTTCTTTCACTAGCGGAGTCATTTTATAAATCGGATTGTCGCCGCGCTCGGGGGCGCTGGCATGGCAGGACCGTCCGCGGAAATGCACTTCAATTTCCATACGTCCGCGCTGCCCGCGATAAATTTGCAGATTGGTGGGCTCGGTCAGGACCACGCAGTCCGGCTTGATGCCGTCTTCTTTCAAAATGTAGACCCAGGCGAGGCCATCGCAGTCTTCTTCCTGCACGGAACCCACGACGTGGAGCGTGTAATCCCCCGCGAGACCCAGTTCTTTGATGATCTTCGCGGCGTAAACCATGCTGGCCATTCCGCCGCGCTGGTCGCTGGAGGCGCGCCCGTAGATGAAGCCGTCCTCCACCTTGCCCTTGTAAGGATCCCAGGACCATTCCTTCGGGTCGCCGATGCCCACCGCATCCGTGTGCGCGTCCATCATGATAATTTTCTTGCCGGAGCCGATGCGCCCAAGGATGTTGCCCATGGCATCGATGCGGATTTCGTCGAAGCCGACCTTTTGCATCTCGGCCTTGATGCGCTCGATCACGGGCTTTTCATGGTTACTTTCGGCGGGAATGGCCACCAGATCGCGCAAGAAGCTGACCATCTGCGGCTCATAGGTTTGAGCGAGTGAAGCGATGCGCTCACGATTGCGAACAATGGCTTCCGGTAGGTTGCTCATAATTTTGGAGGGACATTTCCTTTCGTTAGATTGGCCGTGAATTTTGGATGCCGGTTGGAGTATTCATCAGAAAGCTCTCACCACAAAGAGCACAGAGAATCACAGAGGAGTTTTTCTCTGTGCCCCTCTGTACTCTCCGTGGTGCAGTCTTTTCCGTCGTCCACTAGGAAATCCAAATCAAATACTCTTCAGTTCGTTCTCTTCTCACGTAAGCCCCGCAGCACATCCTCCGGGCGGATGGGAAGCTTGTAGAAGCGCACGCCGATGGCGTGAAAGACGGCATTGGCGACGGCCGGCGCCGGAGCGTTGATGGGAATTTCGGAAATCGACTTGGCGCCGTACGGTCCCAGCGGCTCTTCGGTCTCAACTAAAATGGTGGTGAGCTTGGGCATGTCTTTCGGGCCGAGCATTTTGTAATCGAGAAACGACGGATTGATGACGCGGCCGGATTCGTCGAGCACCATCTCCTCCCACAGACCGTAACCGAGACTCTGGGCCACGGCGCCTTCACTCTGCCCTTGTGCCTGCATGGGATTGATGGCCACGCCCAGGTCCACGGCAGTCACGAGATGCAACACGTGAATCAGGCCGGTTTCCGTGTCCACCTCAACCTCCGCAAACTGCGCGCAGAAGGGCGGAGGACTGTCGGTGTTCCAGTGCGAGGCATTTTCCATCACCTGCACTTTCTCCTTATACATGGCGTAGTGCGCAAGATCGGTCATGCTCACCGACTTCTTGCACTCGCACTTGGTCACTACCATGTTGTCGCGGCAGGTAAGGTTATCGACTGGTGTTTCCAGCATTTTGGAGGCGATGCGCAGGATTTCCGCGCGCACCTTCTCCGCCGCCTTTTTCACCGCGCCGCCGGAAATGATGGTGGTGCTGGAAGCGTAGGCGCCGACGTCGAAGGGAGTAAAGTCGGTGTCGCCGGAATAGACGATCATCTTGTCGAGCGTGACGCCGAGCGTTTCCGCTCCAATTTGCGCCAGAACCGTGTCTGCTCCTGTGCCCAGGTCCGCTGCGCCCACTTGCAAATTGAAGGAGCCGTCTTCATTCAGCTTGAGCGATGCGGCGGCCCAGTCCACGCCGGCAATTCCACTGCCCTGCATTGAACACGCCACACCCACCCCACGTCGCAGGTGGCTGCCGGGAGGTCGAAGTGAAGGCGGCGCCTCCGAATAATCCTTCCGCTTGTTCACCCAATCGATCGCCGCAGCGCCGCGGTCCAGACATTCCGGCAACCCGCAACTTCGGATATGCCGCGGCAGGCCCTTCTTACCCTCGCCGAGCTC
>JASIKV010000303.1 GCA_030049455.1 Terriglobia bacterium | reverse complement strand
TTCCACGCGGATTTTGTCGGGAAGCACTGTGGCCTGAAGCTGCGCGCCAATGCGCTGCTTGAGGGCGGCCGGTTCGCGCGCCGGGTCCATGCCGCACACGGAGACCGTTCCGGCATCGGGGCGGCGAAGGCCCTCCAGAATCTCAATCGTGGTGGTTTTTCCCGCGCCGTTGGGACCCAGCAGGCCGAAGACCTCGCCGGTTTTGATCTCAAAAGTAACTCCGCGCAGGGCTTCAACGTCCCCGTAATGCTTGCGCAGGCCTTCCACGCGCACGACCGCGGAGTTTCCATCGTTCGACATATGCGCCGCCTATGATATCGGACACGTAAAGGCGAGGCAATCCGTCCTGAGTTGTAGCGCGGCTGTCCCCAGCCGCGCGTCCCCACCCGCGCGTGGGGTGTCCTTAGCCACCACCGAGGATGGGGACACGTGCGCAAAAGGGTCCCCCGCGCGGAACCGGCGCGGATGAGGACACCCGCGCTACAAGTTTCTTACGCGCAACCTGCGTGCATTTGTTGAGAACAGTCAGGAGTGCTACGCTGTTGTGGAGCAGTGTCGTGACATTTTGCAGGGCGACAATTTGTGCACGCCGTCTTGCGCTGAAGGGGAGTGCGCGGGGAGTGACGAATGAAGATTCTGGTTCTGAACTGCGGCAGTTCATCCATCAAATTTCAGTTGATTGAAACCGACGTTGAAATGATTGAAGCCGACGCCGACCGCACCATCGCCCGCGGCAGCGTGGAGCGCATCGGAACGGACGAGGCGACGCTGAAGGTGACGGTTCCGCCCAATCCCACGCGGTCCACCACGGAAGAAATTCTCGATCACCAGGCGGCGCTGGCGCGGGCTGTGGCGGCGCTGAAGGAATGCCATGCGGTGGCGGACATTGCCCAGATTCAAGCGGTGGGTCATCGGGTCGTGCACGGGGGCGAGCAATTTGCCGCGTCGGTGATCATCGACGATAAAGTGGAAGAGGAGATCCAAAACTGTGTGGAGCTGGCGCCGCTGCACAATCCCCACAATCTGCGCGGCTACTACGTGGCGAGAAAAGTGATGCCGCAAGTTCCGCAGGTGGCCGTGTTCGATACGGCCTTCCATCAAAGCATGCCCGCGCGCGCGTATATCTACGGACTTCCTTATTCCTACTACCGGCGGTACCACATCCGGCGATACGGATTCCACGGGACCTCGCACCGCTACGTGGCTTACCGCTACCGCAAAATTTTCGGCCTGGAGCGCGAGGAGGCCAACCTGATTACCGCCCACCTGGGGAACGGCTGCTCGATTACGGCGATTGAAAAGGGCCGATCCATCGATACCTCGATGGGGTTTACGCCGCAGGAGGGCCTGCTGATGGGCACGCGCTGCGGGGACATCGATCCCGCCGCGCTTTTCTACATCATGTCGAAGGATGAGCTGACGCTGCACGACATGTCGACGCTGCTGAACAAATTCTGCGGACTCTATGGGATTTCGGGCGAGTCGAATGACATGCGCGATTTGATGGCTGCCTCTGCGCGCGGCGACGAGCAGGCAAAACTGGCGATCAATGTTTTTTGCTATCGCATCAAGAAGTATATTGGCGGCTACAGCGCAGCCCTGGGGCGCGTGGATGGCCTGGTGTTTACGGGCGGCATCGGTGAAAATGCGCCCGCCGTTCGCGCTCTGGCGTGCGAGGGAATGGAGGAACTGGGAATTCAGGTCGATGCGGATCGCAATGCGGCGACGCTGGGGAAAGAGGGGGAGATTTCCCCCCAAGGCAGCCGCATCAAGGTGATGGTGATTCCCACCAATGAGGAGCTCTTGATCGCTCGCGACACGTTTCGGGCGGTGCGCGGCCTGCCCAATCCGCATTAGTGGGGGCATACGGTTTGCGGAACAAGGGATGCCCGCAGGGGGCGCTGAATCCGGACGCTATGCAAGCGTTATCCCTCCGTCCCGTGTCCGGTGCCAGTTTCCCTGATTCACCCTTTCCCAGGCATTTGAAGTAGGTCCGAGAATCCCACATCTGCTATATTCTTCACACATGTCGGAGCCGTATTTAAGCGTTGTGGTCCCCGCATACAATGAAGGCCGGCGTATCGCTCATACACTGGAGGCGATCCAGTCTTACGTGCGCAGCAAGGGGTTCCCGGCTGAAATCTGTGTCGTGGATGACGGGTCGAGTGACGACACGGCGGATGTGGCCGGACGCGTGCCGGGGGTCCGAGCGGTCCGCAACGGCCGAAATCGCGGCAAGGGATATTCGGTCCGGCGTGGCGTTCTGGAGGCGCGAGGCGAGCTTGTGCTTTTCACGGACGCTGACCTCTCCTCTCCCATCGAGGAGGCGGACAAGTTGCTGGAGATGATGCATTCCGCTCATGCCGACGCGGTCGTGGGCTCGCGCGCCCTGCGGCGGGAATTGATCGGCGTGCGCCAGTCACTCTTCCGGGAATGGGGCGGCCGATTTTTCAATCTTTTGGTCCGCATCTTCACCGGCCTGGAGATCAGCGATACCCAGTGTGGTTTTAAACTCTTTCGGCGGGCAACAACGCGCCGGGCGTTTGAGCTGCAGCGCATCGAACGATTCGGTTTTGATCCGGAAGTGCTTTTCTTGATCCGCCGCCTGGGGGGAATGGTTTTGGAGGTTCCGGTCCGTTGGAATCACAACGCCGACACCAAGGTCCATTATCTGCGGGACTCGACGCACATGACACTGGACCTGATGGCGCTCCGCTGGCGGGCTCTGACGGGCCGGTATGAAAAAGCCGCGGGAAGGCTGCCCGAGGCCGGCCCGGCAGCCGATTAGTTTCTCGATCGAGGAAGAAAAAACCTGGCTTTTTAAATCTTATTATCACCTGATAAGGTTATAGTCGATATGGATATAGCAGATTTGAATCTGCCCGGGCCCAAGAAACCCTTTGCCGGCACCTGCCATCATCGCTGGTTGAATCAGCAAAGCCCGTACGTTGTGGCGCAGGTTTGCGAGGTCTGCAAGCTCTACCGGTACAAAAGCAGCGCTACCGCGGATTGGGAGTACCGCGCCCCCATCCCCATCGGGCGGCCCCTGGCGGAGGAGTAGGCTCGAAGTTGCAAATGGACGGTCAACCCCCGGGCGACGTGGGCGGAGCCGATACGATTTTTGCCCGCTCGTGATATACTCTGCCCGATAAAGTGTCGACGGGAGCGACATGAAGACTTGCCCAACCTGCCAGTCGAGTTATCCAAATAATTACGCGATATGTCCCGCCGATGGCAGTCCACTGCAGGAAACCGGAGTGTGGACGGAAGGCAGCGTCATCCGCGGAAAATACCGTCTGCTGGCCAAGGTAGGACAGGGCGGCATGGGCGCAGTCTACAAGGCTCTTCACCTGGCCTTTGATGAAATGCGGGCCATCAAGGTGATCGCCCCCGAACTTCTCAGTGACGATCTCTTCGTCAAGCGTTTCAAGCACGAAGCAGTCATTACCCGCCGGCTGCAACACCCCAACGCCGTACGCGTGGACGACATCGATGAGGCGGAGGACGGCCGCCCCTTCATCGTGATGGAGTTCATCGAGGGTAAGAGCCTCAAGAAGCTGATTCGCGAGGAAGGCCCGCTGCCTTTTCAGCGCGTGCTGTCGATCATCAAGCAATCCGCAAGCGCGCTGGAGGCCGCCCACAAACTGGGCATGGTTCACCGCGACATCAAGCCTGACAATATCGCGCTGGTGGACGCGCCGGAAGGCGAGATGGTGAAGGTTCTCGACTTCGGAATCGCCAAGGTGAAAGAGGCGCGCATGGGCGAGGCGGCGGGGATGACGCTGACGGGCGCCGGAGTCGTCATTGGAACCCCGCAGTACATGTCGCCCGAACAGGCCATGGGGAAGCGTGGAGATGAATTGGATGGGCGCGCCGACCTGTATTCGCTGGGCATTGTGATGTATCAGATGTTGACCGCCGACCTTCCCTTCCGGGCCGACACCACCATGGAAATGCTGCTCGCCCACATGCAGAAGGCGCCGGCCCCGATTCGCGAGCTTCACCCGGAGCTGCAAGTTCCTGAAAACGTCGCCAACCTGACCATGCGGTTGCTGGAAAAGAACCGTGAGAATCGTCCGGCTTCCGCGCGAGTGCTGATTCAGGAGATTGAGAAGATCGAGCAGGACATGATGAGTCCGGGAAAGACGCGCGTCCTGACTCCGGACGATCTGATTGCGCCCGAACCTCGCACTCCCACCGGACTCAATCGAGTGACGGGGACGATGGCCGCCCCGACCCGTCAAACGATTGCACCCTCGCCGCCGCCGGTGAGACCGCCGGACGCGCCTCGGCCCGCTCCATCGCCACGGCCGCCGCAGGTTGTGACTCCACCCGCACGGCCGCAGTCGGCGGAATCCCACTGGGGCTTGTGGGTCGGGTTGGTGGTGTTGCTGGTGGGGATCGGGGGCGGCGGTCTGTATATCGCCACGCGCCATCCTGCCCCAGCACCCGAGCCGGTGCAGAATCCCGTGTCGACGCCGGTGTCGAATCCTAATCCTGCGCCCACTCCCGAGCCGGCAACTCAGACGACCACATCCGAGCCCGCTTCGAACCCTGCAGCTTCAAAGCCGGAGCCGGCTCCTACACCCGTAACGCAGACGAACCCGCCGGCTCCAAAGCCCAGGCCAAGGATTACGCCCACCCCTTCAAATCCGCCGCCTGAGGTAACGCCCACAGGCCCTTCTCCGGAAGTTGCCAAAGCCGTGAAGGGCGACATCAGCCTGGGCAATTTTCACTATAGTCGCGGCGAGTATGATGATGCCATCGACGCCTATCGTCAGGGCTTGAAGCTTGACCCCAACAACGCCGAGCTTCGCCAAAAGCTCAATGAAACCATTAATGCCTGCAAGAAGGAAAACGCGATTTTGGGTGAAAGCTTCAAGTGCGGGTCACAATAGCCGCGGCAAATTCCTGCCCTCAATCCCTCGCCCGGTCTTGACGAGTCACTTTCATAGCGATATAAGAAGAACGAAGCAAATCCCTGAGGCAGGCGGATGGGTTTGGAAAACAGTTCTAGGCGCATGCTGAGCGTTCTGGCGCTCCTGCTGTTGGGAGCGGGGATTGCCTTGATTCCCTCACGCGCCGCTGCACAAAAAGGGGCCAAAAAACTTACCAAGCAGGACGTCATTGACCTTCTCACCGGCGATGTTCCCAGTGACCAGGTGGCGGCGGAGGCTCGGAAGGCGGGGATTTCCTTTCAGGTCACTCCATCAGTCGAAAAAGACATCCGTGACGCCGGAGGCACAGACGACCTGATCCGCACATTGCGAAGTCTGGCGTCTGCACCGCCTGCGGTCTCCAATCCACCCGGGCACTCCACGCCGTCTGCCTCTCCACCTCTCCTGATGATTGAATCAAACCCCGGCCAGAGCCAGGTGTATGTTGACGACGAGCCGATGGGCACCACCAGCCCGGAAGGGCGGCTGAAGTTGACCCGGGTTGCCGCGGGCAGTCACATCGTGCGAGTTTCTCTGAACGGCTATCAGGACTATGAGGAATCGGTCAATCTTGCGGAAGGGCACACAGTGACCGTCGCCGCTCCGCTCGAGCGCGCTGCGGCGCCCGCCGCGCCCGCGACCACTCCACTTCCCCAGCCGGAAATTGCGCCCAATAACCCTTCGCCTCAACCTCCGCAGCCGCAACCCCAGCCCCAGCAGGCCCCAACGCTCACCCAAATGCCCCACAACGGTTATGTGTACTTCCGCGTAGCGCACGATCACGGAAAAAGCGGGACGGATTACTGTGTGGGAGTCATGGCCATCGGCAACGGGATGGTCTACTACAAGGCGGACAATGGGGTCCATAACTTCCAGATCCCCCTGAACCAGGTGAGAGAAGTAAAGAAAAATGATATCTATCTGGCTCAGTACTATGCCTTCCATATCCGCATGAAGCGCGGCAACATCAATTACAATTTCGCCGCCATCAACCAGCAGACTCAGCCTGTCCCACCCGACGCCGTCCTTACGGCGATCTATAACGCCATGGGGAATTAGCGTAGCTCATTTTCTTGCTTTCGCCCTTTGAAGTGATCGAGAAGCTTGCGCACCAAGCAGCACTACGCCGCCCGGCATGCAGGATGGCTGAGTGGTTACTCTGAAACCCCAGGTCACAGCCCGCGGCCAACCCCCCTCAATCCCAAGTATCCCACCCACACCCCCACAACGTTCTTAAACAAGGTGAGCACGGGATGCTCACGACGCTTAAGTTGCGGCGACACCATTTTTGCTTGTGACTGGGTTTACCGTCGCTGACTCAGCCGGTGGGCCAGAAAGGGGATTGAATCTGGTGCGCAAAAGGTTCTGCAACTTAGGGATTGGTATTACCCGTCACTGAGCAGCTCTGAGGTGAGCCGCTGGCAGTATAAGGGCACATGATTTCCGGGGATGGAGGGCTCTGAGGACTTCCGCCGGCGCCAATAGCAGTCACGTAGTAA
>JASIKV010000302.1 GCA_030049455.1 Terriglobia bacterium | reverse complement strand
CGCTGCGCACGGCCACAGGTTCTGCGGCCCTAAACGGGAACCCAAAATTCGAGAGGAGGAACCTCATGGGACTCACTATTCTCAGCAACATTCCTGCTTTGGTGGCGGAGAACCAATTGTCAGTGACCAACAGTGATCTTCAGAACACCTTGTTTCAATTGTCTTCGGGCTCGAAGATCAATTCCGGCGCGGATGATCCGGCCGGCTTGTCCATTGCCGACGGTTTGCAGGCCAATATTTCAGCTTTGACGCAGTCCGCGCAGAACGTCACGGACGGCGTGGGCCTGCTGCAGACCGCCGACGGCGCGCTGAGCCAGGTGACCAGCCTGCTCAACCGCGCGGTCACACTGGCCACGGAAGCAGGCAACGCCGGACTGACCACCGCCCAGCAGCAGGCGCTGCAAAATGAATTCACTTCCATCACCAACGAAATCAACCAAATCGGCTCCAACACCACCTACAACAACACACCGGTGTTCACAGGCTCCTCACTGTCAGTGTTCCTCAGTGACGGATCAGCCAGCGACGCTGTCGATCCCACGATTTCCGTAAATATGCCAACCTTGTCCGCCGGCGCCATCGGCCTGGGCACCTACGCCAGCGCCACACTCGACCTGACCGCCCAACCAGCCTCAGGTGATACCGTCACGATTGGCACCGATACCTACACCTTCGTGGCAGCGGCGAGCGATTTGGTGGCCACCACAGCGAATCAGGTGGTCATCGGCTCCTCCGTTCAGAACACGCTGGACAACCTGCAAGCGGCCGTCAATGGCACGGGTGGCGCGGGCACAACCTATAGCGCCGCCACCGTGGAAAACAGCGCCGCGCAGATTTCCAGCGTGAATGGCGGATCGGCCACGATCCAGGCGGCGCTTCCGGGCACGGACGGAAACTCCATTGCCGTCAGCACCTCGATCACCGATACCTCCGGCGGCTTTTCCGGCGGCGTCACCGATTTGGCCGGCGGCACGGCTGCGGCTGATTTGAACACTTCCGCTGACGCTCAATCCGCGCTGACCAGCATTGAAGCGGCCATTGCCAGCGTCGCTGCGGACCGTGGCGCCATCGGTTCGGGCATCAACCAGATGAACGCCGCGGTCGACGTTATCAACAACACCTCACAGAACCTTTCCAGTTCGTTGAGCGGCATTCAGGATGCCAACATGGGCACGGTGGTGGCCAACCTGTCCGAATACCAGGTGCTCGAACAGACGGGCATCGCCGCCCTGGCGCAGGCCAATACCAACGAGCAGGCCGTCCTGAAGCTGCTTCAGTAATTGAAGCTGGGGATTTCTCGAAGGGAGGGAGCCCGCAGGCTCCCTCCAAAATTTTCTTGGGATAAAGGGCCATGACTATCTCCCCAGCCCAGTCGATTCTGGCGCAAAGCCTCGCGGCTATTTCCACGGGAAGCAATTCCTCCGCACCCGCTCCAGCAGCTAATCCGCAAGCATCAGCACCCCAGCAAGCGACGCCTCCCGCCGCTCCTTCACCCTTCGAGCTCAGTACGAGCCTGCAGATTGACGATCAGCACCAGGTCTACTACGAGTTTGTGAACAAGGCTACGGGCGACGTGGTATTCGAGATTCCGCCGGAAGCGCTTCGTGCCATCGCCGAAAGTCTGAACCTTCCTCTCGAGGGAGAAGATTCTCATAACCTCGATGTGACATCCTAAGCTTCCATGCCCTGTTTGGCGGCCCACCCGCTTTCAAATCTCAAGGAAATCCCGATTCTGCCGATATTATTCCCGACCGTTGGTTTCATGCCCGAGCCATGCATCCTGGCGCATGAAGGAGATGTAAAATGAGTACAAGTTCCATCGGCTCGCTCCTGTCCAGCCTGAGCACCAGCGCCACCAACGAGACACTGGCGCAACTCCTGGGCGAAACCAGCACGACCAGCAGCAGTAACACAAATTCGAGCACCAACGCCGCCATCCTCGATGCCGTAAATGCCATCCTCAATTCCGCCACCAACACCTCCGGCAGCGGCATTGATGTGACCGCAACCGTGGACGCCATCCTGGAGGCTGACGCGGCTCCGGAAGAGACTTTGGACCAGGATGTGACCAACCTTAATTCCCAGAATACGGCTCTGCAGACCCTGCAAAACGATATCCTCGATTTTCAGACAACCGTTGACGCCCTTACGAATTACACCGGGGATTTTGGCTCGGTCACCGTCAGCTCCACCAACAACAATGTGGTCAGCGCCACGGCCGACAATGGTACTGCCCAGGGAACGCATACCGTCACCGTAAACAGTCTGGCCACAACCTCAACGGATTACACCGCCGCCACTTTTGCCTCATCAACGGCCATCCTTCCTACCGGATCATTTCAAATTCAGGTCGGGTCAGGCGCTGCCGTCACCATTCCCGTGGACAGCGGGGACGGCACGAACACTCTCTCCGGACTCGCTTCGTACATCAACAATCAAGACCTGGGAGTCACCGCCACGGTCATTACCGACAACACCGGGTCGCGTCTGGCGCTGGTCAGTCAGACTTCAGGAGCGGCCGGCCAGATCACCATCTCCAACGACACGACCTCGGCGGATTATTCCGGGGATTTCAGTTCCGCCTCGGCCACGCTTCCGACCGGGTCGTTTGATCTTCAAGTCGGCTCGAATGCCGCGGTCACTATTCCTGTGGATAGCGGAGACGGCACCAACACCCTGACCGGGCTGGCCAATTACATCAATAATCAGAACCTGGGAGTTTCCGCTTCCGTGGTCACGGATTCCAACGGCGCACGCCTGGCGCTGATTCCGCAGAGCTCCGGATCCGCAGGGGTGATCACTATCTCCAACGATACAACGGGCACCGACGGCGGCGGAATGGGCTTTGCCGCCACCTATGACCCCAGCAATCCTCCCTCCGGCGGGGGACTGGAGTTTACCGTCGCTACCGCTGGCTCGGATGCTTCCCTGACTGTGGACGGCATCGCCATCGACAGTTCCAGCAACACAGTTTCGGATGCCATTCCGGGGGTTACGCTCGATTTATCAGGAACCTCGAGTACGCCGGTAACGCTGCAGATTTCTCCCAACCTGAGCCCCATCTCAACCGACATCAACAATTTCGTTTCCAGTTGGAATACCCTGATTGGGGCGATTAATTCCGACATTCAATCCAACAGCACGACGGGCGCGGCCGGAACTTTGACCGGAGATACAACCGTGGATTTGGTGCAGCAGCAGTTGTTGGGAGCGCTCAGTTCCGCCATGTCCGGGAACAATGGCCTCGTCAATCTTCAATCCATCGGAATTGAAATGCAGGATGATGGAACTCTGACCGTGGACAGCACCACGCTCAATGACGCCTTGCAGAACAATTTCTCCTCGGTTCAAAATCTTTTTCAGGGTACCACGAGCGTCGGCACGACCATCACCAATACCCTGACCACTCTGACCGACCCCACAACGGGCGCCCTGAACGTGGATATGAACGGCAACACCTCGGAAATCTCCGACCTGAACAGCCAGATCAGCGATTTTCAAACTCAACTTCAAGACACGCAAACACAACTGACGGCGGAGTACGACACGATCAACACCACGCTCGAGCAACTGCCGGAAACGCTCGCGCAAATCAACAGCCAACTGAATGCCTTGAATCCGCCCAACTCGACAACATGACAAACCCTGCCCAAGCCTATCGTCAATTTTCCATCCAGGGCGCGCCGCCTTTGCGCTTGGTGGTCATGCTCTACGACGGGACCATCGCCGCACTGCAGCGCGCCGCTGAGGCCGCCGAAGGCCGCAACATCCAGGGGAAATGCAGCCACATCAAGCGCGCCCTGGCAATCCTTGCCCAGCTCGAGGGTACCCTGAACTTCGAGCGCGGCGGCGAGGTGGCTCTCAACCTGAAGCGGCTGTATGTTTATGCGCGTGCGCAAATCATGAAAGCCAATATCGAAAACTCGGCGGAGGTTTTGCAATCCCTAATCGAAAAGCTCGCAACCGTTCGGGAAGCGTGGAGCCAGGCGGAAGGAGTGCGGGAAAAATCCCCCGCAACGCAGGAGCAGGCTCTGCGGCATGGAATTTGAGTCAAGCGGGCAAGCTTTGAAGAACCCGTTGAGGAGGAGGCAGCGTGTGCCAAAAATCCCTAAATCTGGCGCCACGCCTCAGTAAGAACGCGATAACGGCGCGCATCGAGTCCCTGCCGAACCGCCGGCGAAGTTGGCCGCGCGTTTGCCTCCTGGGATTGCAGGTTGACGAAGCGTTCCATCAGGCGCTGGCGCTTTTGGAGAAGCTGCCGATCGCCTTGGCTTCATCCTCATGAACGTCGAAGACGGTATAAAGCTTGGTAATCTGCAACAGGTCGTGAACCTTCTTGGTTAAATTCAGAAGCTTCAAAGCTCCACCCTGTTTCGAAACACCCGTAAAGGCGCTAACCAATTCACCGATTCCTGAGCTGTCGATGTAAGTGACGTCGGCAAGATTCAGCAGAAGGTTCTTGTTTTGTTTGCTCAACTGGTCGCGAATCAACTCTCGCAACTGAGTGCAACCTTCCCCCAGCGTGATTCTTCCACTGACATCGACGACCGTTACGGAATCAACTTGTCGTATTGTGGCTTTCATGCTCACGGTCGGTTCCTCCTTGTTTTGTCGGAATTCCGGAATTCAGGCGCTTGATCATGGTCACTTCCGTCCCCGTGCCGTTAAGGTTTTCCACCCGGAATTCGTCCATGAAGGTACGAATCAGGAAGATCCCGCGCCCGGAAACGTTTAGAAGGTTTTCGTCGTTGCGGGGATCGGGAATGTGGCTCGGGTCGAAACCATGGCCTTGGTCACGAACACGAATCTCCAGCCGGTCGTTGTGAATCTTGAACTGCAACCAGACGCTTTTGCTGCCATCGTTCTGATTGCCGTGCCAGATGGCGTTGATCATCGACTCGTGCACGGCCATTTCGATGCGCTGCTGCTCGTCCTCATCAAATCCGGCGGTGCCGGCAACGCGGCGGGTAATTTCCTCGGCCACCTCGACATTCTTGAGGTCGCTTTCGAGGGTCACCTCAACGACACTGCTATCAGGAGTCATAGGGTCCGGAAAGGATCGCAAATCCCAGTGTTGAAATTACCCCAGCCCTTGCGGATTGTCAACGCGCGCGTGCATATTCTTTCGCTCAGGTGCTTATACCTTCATTAGAAACCCTTAGAAAATCGGCTGGCCCGCTGCCTCGTCGTCAAGGGCCAAACACCAGCAGCGTAAACGACCCCGGAACCATCGGCGGCCGCTGCCGGGGATGGTCCGGAGTAGGCGCCGGCGGCGGTCCGAACTCCGCAGTGACCAGAAAAACCCTGTGGGTTTTCACGTCCAGAGCCATGGTTCGCGCGCCTCGTTGGGTTGTGACAGTGGCCACGGGCGTAAATTTCTCCGGCGAATCTTCGTGCACAACGGTCAGCGTTCCATCACCATTGGAACTGAAGGCAAGCTGAGTTCCCGGGTCGAACCGGTTGGCATCCACGCCCTGTCCGATCGGCGGCGTAGCCAGCACTTTGCCCGTGTCTGCGTCCATGACGGCCATCACCTGGTTATGGCATCCCGCAAAAAGCCGCCGATGCTCTGCGTCCATCGCCAGCCCCGAGGGACTCTCGCAGGGCGCCAGCGGCCAGCGGGCGGTGACCGTAAGTTGTTTGGTATCGATCTGAATAATCTCGCTCTTGTCCTCCAGATTGTTGTACAGGTGTCCCTGCCCGTCCGCCGCGGCGTATTCCGGCCGCCCGCCGAGGGTGATGTCTCCGGCCGGTTTGCCGGTTTCAGCGTCGATCGCCGTAGCTGTACCCGCGCGGCCGTTCAATGTAAAGACGCGCTTGGAAGCAGAGTCGTACACAATCGCGTCCGGTCCCTCCCCCGTGGGCACTGTCCCCAGAACATTGAACGTCTTAAGGTCAAAGATGGTTACCGAATTCGACCGGCCATCACTGGCGAATCCGCGCCCGAATTCCGGCGCCAGCGCAATGCCGTGAACTCCGTCGGTCCCCGGAATGTCTCCCACAATTGCATAGGTGTCCGCATCCACCACCATCACATGCGAACCGCGTGAGATG
>JASIKV010000301.1 GCA_030049455.1 Terriglobia bacterium | reverse complement strand
TTTCATCGACCATGGGGCCGGGTGTGGCAATCGACGTGGCGTCGATTGAGGCGGCCGCCTAAGCGCGCCATGAATTCCGCGAAGGAGTGAGCATGGATCGGGACCAGAAGAAGAAGCAAGCCGAAGAGCTGCATGAGGAAATCAAAAAGGCGCGAGGAATCGTGCTTTCGGGTTTTGAGGGAATCTCCGTGGCCCAGGATTCCGAGCTGCGGCGCAAAATCGGCGGGACCGGCGCGAAATATAAGGTCGTGAAGAACAGCCTGATTGAGCGCGCCGCCAAGGGAACCACGGTTGAGCCCGTTGCCGTGAAATTGAAGGGGACAACCTCCGTGGCACTGACCGATGCCGACCCCGTCGCGCTGGCCAAGGCCATCACCGAGTGGGCCAAGGAAAATCCCATCCTGACGTTCAAGACGGGAGTAGTAGAAGGCCGGGTGGTTTCGCTGAAGGATCTGACCGCCATCGCCACGCTCCCTTCCCGGGAGGAATTGCTCTCCAAGGTGCTGTTTTTGTTCAATTCCCCCGCCCAGCGGGTGGCAACGACTTTGGCGGGAGTGGCTCGCAACCTAGCTGTTGTGATTTCACAGGGCGTGAAGGAAAAGAAGTTTAAGGAGAGCTGACAGCTATCAGCCGTCAGCCAGCAGTCTAAGGCTGTTCAGATATAGGTTCAGGGAGCGGATTTGGGTTTCAAGCTGAAAGCTGGGAGCTGTTAGCTGACAGCTTTGAGCAAAAAGCTACATCAAAGAGGAGAATCAAGCATGTCAGAGCGCGTCGATAAGATCGTAGAAGAAGTGAAGGGCTTAACTTTGCTGGAGGCTTCGGAGCTGGTGAAAAAGCTCGAGGAAGCGCTGGGCGTTTCCGCCGCGGCCGCCGCTCCGGTGGTAGTTGCGGGCGCGGGCGCGGCAGCAGCGGGTGGCGCCGCAGCGGCCGAGGAGCAGACGGAATTCTCCGTTGTCCTGACCGCCGTGGGAGCCAACAAAATCAACGTTATCAAGGCCGTGCGCGAAGTCACCAGCCTGGGTCTGAAAGAAGCCAAGGACCTGGTGGATGGCGCTCCCAAGCCGATCAAGGAAGGCGTCTCCAAGGAAGAGGCGGAGACGATTAAGAAAAAGTTCACCGAAGCGGGCGCTACCGTTGAGGTGAAGTAACCGCTCGTCCGCCAGGCGCCGGGAAGCATGCTCGAAACCACGCTTCCCGGGGGTTTATCCTGGCGGCAAGGCCCGCAAGTGGCATGGAAGGCCCCATGAACGGCTGGCTCATGGAGCAACTGGACTGCATCTTTATGCGCCTCGAGCGCATCCAATCGGTAAGGGGTTTGTGTCACCATAATCTGGGTCATCATCGTCCGACGAACTGTTGATACTTCAAGCAAGGAGCAACGGAATGCCTAACGGCGGGAACGGCGCTGTGCGTCAGCGCATTAATTTCTCTAAAATCCCTACAGTCATCAAAATTCCGAATCTGATCGAGGTGCAGCGGCGCTCCTACGAGCGATTTCTGCAAATGAACCTTCTGCCCTCCGAGCGGGAAGACGTCGGCCTGCAGGCCGTGTTCAACTCCGTCTTCCCCATCACGGATTTTCGCGGCATCGCGCAGCTTGACTTCGTGGACTACTCCATCGGCAACTGGGAGTGCAAATGCGGAAGCCTGAAAGGGCTCCACCACCTGCGCAGCACCTGCAAGAACTGCGGCCACACGGTCATTACCGATCCCTTCAAGGTCGGCGAGGTCCTCTGCACCAAGTGCGGCACGTTTAACAAGAACGTGGTGACCTTCTGTAACAAGTGCGGCGACCCCGTGGCTCTGCAACTGAAATACGACGTGACGGAATGCCAGGAGCGCGGCATGACGTTCGCGGCGCCCCTGAAAGTCACCATTCGCCTGACCCTCTACGACAAGGACGCGGACACCGGCCACAAAAGCATTCGCGACATCAAGGAGCAGGAAGTCTACTTCGGCGAAATTCCGCTGATGACCGACAACGGAACGTTCATCATCAACGGCACGGAACGCGTCATCGTCAGCCAATTGCACCGCTCACCGGGCGTCTTTTTTGAAGCCAATGCCGCCAAGACCTACTTCCTGGGCAAAATCATCCCCTATCGCGGGTCGTGGGTGGAATTCGAGTACGACACCAAGAACCTGCTCTACGTGCGCATTGACCGCAAGCGCAAATTCCTGGCCACCATTTTCCTGCGCGCGCTGGGATTGAAGGACGACGCGGAAATCCTGAAGGCTTTCTACCAGACCTCCAAGGTATCCATTCGGGACCGCAAGCTCTTCATGGAAGTCTCGGAAAGCCTGGTGGGCAACCGCATTTCCAAGAGCATCGACCATCCCCGCACGCACGAAACGATCGTCCCCGCGGGCCGCAAGATCAATTCGGCGGCATTCAAGGAAATCCAGAAGGCCAGGGTCACGGAAGTGGAGGTGGCCGCGCACGATCTGGAAGGTGCATTCAGCGCCGCGGACATCATTGACCCCTCGACGGGCGAAGTGGTGGTCGAGCCCAATGCAGAGATTTCCTCTTCCGCGCTCAACTCGATTCTCGAGTCGGGAATTGCGGAAATCAGCGTCTTTTTCCCCGAGCGCGACGATACGGGCGTGGTAATCAGCCAGACGCTGAAGCGCGACACCCTGAAGACTCCGCAAGAGGCGCTGATCGAAATGTACCGCAAGATGCGCCCCGGCGACCCGCCGACGCTCGACACCGCCACCTCATTGTTCAACGGCATGTTCTTCGACCCGCGCAAATACGATTTCTCGCGCGTCGGCCGCCTGAAGTTCAACATCAAGCTCGGTTACTACTCGAAGCTGAAGAACCGCCTGGACGACA
>JASIKV010000300.1 GCA_030049455.1 Terriglobia bacterium | reverse complement strand
GGCGAAGGCGTACCCGGGCGTGGGGAGCGCATTGGTGACGAAGGGATTGCCGAGCAGGTAGGCATAGATCGGACTGTTCAGTACGTCATAAACTTCCCAGCGAAGCTCCAGCGACTTGGACTCACCCCAGTCGAAATGTTTGAAGATGGCGAAATCGAAATCCATGATGCCGGGCCCGACCAGGATATTGCGGCCGGCATTTCCGCCTTGGTTAGTTCCGAGGGGAACTTGTACAAAGTGAGCTTGAGAGGGCGTAATGGTTTGTCCATTCAAGCCAACGTAACCGAGGGAAGTTGTGCGGCAAGTGGGATCGGCAAGCAGGGCTACGCTGTCGAGCGGAGCGGAAAGACTTCCGATGTTAGGACGCGTATTGGTAAGATATCCCTCCCCTTGGGCATCTGCGCAGCGGCCGCCGCCAAGGCCATTAGGGATCACGGGCACCCCGTTCAAGGGGCTATAGGGCTGACCGCTTTGCAAGGTTCCCACTCCATTCAAAAACCAGCCGCCGCCGAAGGCTCTCGCAGCGCGTGAGCGGGTGGGCGTGGGGAGCCCCCAGATTTCGCTAAACACGAACCGCTGGCGCCGGTCATAAGAGGAGTTTCCCCGCTCGGAAACCGCAGCTCCGGCAATGTTCGCGTATGGGGAAACCTGCGCAAAGGGCGTTATGGCTTCGACGGTGGAAATGCCCTGCCCTGACAACTCCAACGTGTCGATGATGTTGCTGTACTGGAAAACGCGGACGCCCGGACCGAATATTTCGCTATCCGTGTCAATCATATGGCTCCACGTGTAAGCCGTCGTAAAGGTCAAGGTGTTGCCGCGCACGTTCAAAGTACGAGTATTCATTGATGCCTGCAAACCGTTATAAGCGGAAAGGCCGGCGTTGGTGACGGCTGTGATGTCCCCGCGGTTTGGATTGGGACGTTCGTTCAAGCACTGGGGCTCGCCGCCGCTGATGCTGGCGACGGCGTTCAAGCAGCTCTGATTCCAGCCCTGGAAGGGGTTCAGGTCAACGCGCTGATACAGTTTCGTCCCCTTCGTCCCGACATAAGTGACCTCGAACATAATATTCCGGGAAAGCTCGCGCTGTATCCCCGCGGACCAGGTCTGAATGTAGGGAGTGACGAGATTGGGTGAAACGGTATTTTCAGCGGAGCAATTCGTGATGGGAATTGAGCCTGTTGTCGTCTGAAGAGTGAAGGGAGGAGGCGAAAATCCGGTCGTCGTTGTTTGGGAGGGCAGCGTGCCGCTGCACCCTTTAACCATGTCCGCGGCCACATTCTGCCACGTTAACGGCATGTTGGGGTAATTGCCGGTGGCGGGCAGTGCGAGACCGGGAGTATTGGTGGCGGTCTCACCGAGAAAACTCGCGGCGCCGGCAGGAGTAATGGTAGCAATTTCCGGCGAAATGGGGGCGCTCTGCCACATCAAGAGAGGAATATTGAGCGGCATCTGGTTATACATCAGGGCGTATCCGCCTCGGAACACCATCTTGCGATTCGATCCTTCGGGTGACCAGGCGACGCCGAAGCGCGGTCCAAAGTCGCCGCCGCTTGTAGGTAACAATGAAGATGAAGCATTCGGATTGATGCTCAAAATTCCATTGATGGGCTGTCCGAAGCGTTCATAGCGAAGCCCTGCGCTGATGGTGAGATTGGGGCGGGCGCGAAAATCATCCTGAATGAAGAAGGCCTGGTCGGTTTCGCGCAGGCCTAATTCCGTCGAGCCCTGGCCAATAATGACGCCGTTATTATTCGTGATAACGTCGGGCAGGGTTTGGAGGACGGCATCCGCATTGGTCGGATAGGTCGTGGGCGCGCTGATAAAACTCGTAAACCCGCCGGGAATGCCCGGGCCGGGCCCGAAAAAGTAATGGCCCAGATTGGTGGGCACGTCGATGATGTTGCTTTGCGTGCGAACGACATCCGCTCCCATTTTGAAAAAGTGACGGTTGTGAGTGAGGGAAAAGTTCTCCTGGACTTCGAAAAGGTTGCTGTGGGTCACCGCGGCGCTGGTGTCCGGGCCAAGAGTGAACTGTTCACCCGCGGAGGGAAAATTCCCCTGGTAATTGCCGAAGCCGCCGAAAAAATCCGCCACGGTGGCGGAAGGAAGATCATTAAAAAGGTCGTAGGGCAGGTCATAGGATCCGATGCCCTGGGCAATGCGGCTGGCGGAAAAACGGACTTCGTTCAGGGAGCTGGAGCGCTGATAGCGCTCGTCCAGCAGGACGCTTTGGGTTCGCTGCCGGAGGATAGAGCGGGAGTCGGGTAGAGTTCCCAAATCGCTAAAAGCCACATCACCCGCGGGATTCAGGATTGCCGACGGGGTGTTCAGGTCGTCAATCAGATACCGGGCATAGAAGTCATTGGAATCGTTCAAGCGGCGGTCGATGCGGGCTGAGGCCTGGTGGTCCCGGACGTCAAACAAATTCCCTTGCGGAACCAGAAAACTTCCAAACTGCACGCCATCCGCGCTGCCTGTGAAGCACGGGTTGGCTGCTGACCCGAAACAGTCCCCGCCTTCGCCGGCGGTATTCGCAATCGAGGGGTAATCGAGCATCGTCTGCAGAGCCTGCGTGGGCGAGGCCATGCTGCTCAGAGTGGAAAGTCCTGCAGTTGTGGGTACCGTGGCGATGACCGGGAAAGCGTTGGAAAGGTCCGTGCGCGAGCGGTCGTATTGATAGGATATGAAGAAGAAGTTTCCTTTCCCCAACGGTCCGCCCAGCGTACCGCCAACCTTGTGCTCGTAAGATGGCGGCGTGCTTGTAAGGAGCGCTGCCGTATCCGCGCGGGTCATGGCATCAAATATGTTGTCCTGGCCAAAATAAAACACCGTGCCATGCAATTTGTTCGACCCGCTTTTGGTGATGACGTTAACGGTTGAGCCGCTGTCACGCCCGAACTCGGCCTTGGGGATGCTGGTGGATATGGCGTAATCGGAAAATATATCGGGATTGGTGAACTGCGCGGCAGCGCCGCCAAAAATCGGCTCGTTATTGCTCACGCTGTCGATGATAAAATTGTTATAACGGCCCCACGAACCGCTGACGGAAAAAGGGACCAGGGTGCTGGCAAAGCTGAAGGTCCGCACACTTTCAACCCCCGGCGCCAGCAGCGCCAGGTTGTTGATGTCCCGCGAGAGGATGGGGAGCTCGCGAATCTGCTTCTGATTGAAATCTTCACCCTGAGTGGGCATGCTGATGTCGGTCATCGGCGCGCTGGATGCGGTCACCACCACCTTGGAGGAGACGAAGATCTTCATCACAAAATCTTCCACCGTCACACGATTTACATCGACGCGCACAGGATAGTGTTCTTCCGGCTGGAACCCGCTGAATTGTGCTTTTACGTGATAGATGCCGGGCGGAACTTCCGGGATGTCGTATAACCCGCGCGTCGCATCCGTCACGCCGGGGTAGGTGAGCCCTGTTTCTTGATTGGTGGCCGTGATGCCCACGCCGGATAAAATGCCGCCCTGCTGATCCAGAACCGTTCCGAGGATGGTCCCGCTAATGGTTTGACCTTTTGCCAGCGTTCCCAGGCCCATAATAGCCAAGGAAAGGATCAGGCAATATCGCAAAGGCGAATGCAGGGGGAGCATGGACCTTCTCCTTTTTGAGAGACCTAAACGGCAACTTATGAGCGGAGGGCTCTCCATGGTAAATCGCTGGGGTTTATCCCGTCTTTTTACGTTGATGCGAATAGAACTATCTTAAAGCCACTAGCTGTTTAGCAAAGGGGAAGGTTTTTGTCAAGCAAACAATGCTTATAAAATCTTTTGACATCCTCCAAAGACTGGGTTTTCTTGCTTTACCGCCGCTGGTGGCTGCGAACAGGAAATCCTTACTCACGACTAAGACTTGACAACCCCCGATAAACGCGCTATATGAGACAGCGGTAGTACAGGAAATACTTACTGAAGTCGTTAAAAGGCAGAGCCGTCCCAAATCGGGGTGAGGCTTGTCTCAAAGGCCGCTCCTTTTCTAGTATTGCGTGAATCATGGGCCAAGTTGGGGAGCTAAGGACTGCCCCAGGCGGGCCTTTTCTGCAGAAGTGCAACCGTTAAGGTGGAGATGCCCGGCAAAAACTCGCCGGCATCAGGATGGAATCTGGGTTCGACCAATGTTGCTTACGACCCGTGCCGGTTGGGCTTTTTTAACACAAAGTGTTTTCCCTCTTGGCTTCGCCGCACTGACTCGCCTTTGGGCCATGGGGGTTAATCAATTAGGGTTTGGAACTGCATAAAGGTCAATCACCGCCAATGGGGAGAGAGGAGAATCCTGCCGTGAGCAAAACCTCCGACCGGATAGTTCTCATATTAGGTCTTTTAGCTGTTACCTTCATGCCCGGGTGCGGGATTACGTCCACGTCCCTCCCTACAGGACTGCAGCCCGCCGGCGGAGGGAGCTCGCTATCCATCTCCACAACTACCTTCCCCGATGCGATTAAAGGCCGGCCCTATAACTTGGTTTTATCCACCACCGGCGGAACCCTCCCCATAACAAGTTGTGCGGTTGTTGCCGGAACAGGTTCGCTTCCAACGGGACTTGCCTGGATAATTGGACCGGGACAGAATCAATGCACATTGAATACAGCGACTGATGTCACTGGAGCCACCGGAACCTATTCGATAACGGTTCAGGTAACGGATTCGGCGGGAAAAACCGCTCAGCTTCCCTATTCGCTTACTGTGCGCAATGATTATTCCATCACCCAAGCCTCCCTGCTTACCGCCGTCCAGGGCAGAGCCTACGGGATGAATACCGGCTGTGCTCCGGTCAGCGCTTGCACCCAGGGGGTCACCACAAATCTCGCGGCCTTGGAACCCGCCACAGTGGGTTCGGGAAGCGCCTTCGGCAATGGGCCGCTGGCGGTAAATTCCTGCACGATCCCGGCCGTTGGGGCAAGCAACCCCAATATGTCAGTGTCGACCGTTGTCGCGCAGAGTATGTGCACGATATCCAGCACGGCGGTCGGCGCCGCGGGGTCTTATACCTCATTTACGGTGAGCGTCACGGACACCCCGATTACAGTCATCGGGCAGTCTACCGCCGTGGTTCCCGCGGAAACCCAGACAAAGACGTTTACGCTGACAGTTCAGTCTCCGCTGACCCTGGCAATTGGATATGGCGCGGGATCGAGCATTTCCTGGCCGGACGCGGTAAGCGGCCGGGCCTATGGCTCAGGGAGCGGATGCACGGGGGGAGCCTGCACGCCTGCGGTTTATACCGCCAGCGGCGGACTGCCCGCCTATGTGTGGCCTAGCAGTCTGCCTGCCAGCCTTTCGGCCATTACCGGGATGGGATGCACGGCGGCCGCTACCACCTACACGTGCAGCGCAAGCAAGATAACCGCGGCTCCCACGACGGCTCCGGCATCTTCGATGACCTATAGTCCCAGCGTGACGGCTACCGATACCGCCAACCAGGCCACGCCCGCTGCCACCGTGACGTCGGATCCCTTGAGCACTCGCACGGATATGCTGTTGGTCAATCCGCCGCTTTTGGAAGCGATGACCCAGAGCACCGTAACGGGGACCAATCCCGCCAACGTGCTGCCCGGCGTGGTGGACCGCCCATACGGTACCGGGAGCGATTGCGGGTCCTCAGGCACGGCAGCTTGCGCGACCCCCACCTACACCGCGGTGGGCGGCTTGGGCGAGGGAGCAGCCGGTGCGGCGGCTTATGAATGGTGTGTGCAAGCCAGCAGCGCGCTGCCGCCCGCAGGCTTCGGTGCGTCCGGCACCGCCGCGGCCACGAAGTGTCCAACTTACTTCGCCACGGGCTCAGCCACGTTGCTATTGGCCGCCAACCCTGTTGCGGCTGCGGCGAATACCACAACTTCTTCGATCACCTACCCGTTCACAGTGGAATTGGATGATGCCGGGAACACCACCACGCCCGGCAGTTCCGCTTCCACAACGGGAAGTGATGCGTCTCCCACCTCGATCGTGATCGATCCTCCCCTGGTGGCCACGCTTACCCAGAATAGCACCGTCGTAGCCTCGGGTAGTGCCTTGCTGCCCGGCGTCTACAACCGCACCTACGGCGCAACCGCCGCCACGGCCGCCGGCATCCCGACCTTTACGGCTGCCGGAGGACTGGGCGCGGGGGTTTATCAATGGTGCGTCAGCACCGGGTCTCTGCCTGCGGGCTTTCTGAATAATGTGGGCACGACGACGACCAGCCCCATTTTGAATACCGATATCACGGTCCCCTGCACGGGAACGCCAGCGGTCAGCAACACCGTGACTTTACAGGCGAATCCCATCACGTTGCCTTCTCCCACTCCCACGACTTCAACGAACTTTCCCTTTACGGTTCGCCTGGACGACCAGGGCAACGCCGCCGTGCCCAGCGGGGCGATTTCGGGAACGACCAATGCCATCGCCACATCGATTCTGGTGAATCAGCAAATCACCAACGCGGTAAATCTGGGCGCCGCCTGGCCCGATGGGGTGATGGGGCGTGCCTACGGTTCCGGCTCCGGATGCACCTCGGGCACCTGCACGGTTCCGACCTGGACTTTCTCGGGCGGCTTGGGAACCCCTTATCATAATCTCGCCCACTCGGGATTCCCCACGCCTTCCAGCTTTGCCTTCGCGACGGCGACAACATGGACATATCAGTCCACTACGGCGATAACCTCTGCGGCAGGTCCCAATAGCCCCAACTTTACGGTGACGGACACTGCCAATGCCGCCACGCCGGCCGGTACCGTCGCGACCGACCCGGCAAGTTCCGCCACCGGGAGCCTGACGGTTGATCCGCCGCTGTCGGTTTCACTGAGCCAGAGCGGAAACTCCACACCCGCCACCTCCTTGCTCCCAGGCGTTCAAAGTCGCAGTTATGGTGTGGTTGGCGCTACACCAACCTACACGGCTTCGGGCGGACTGGGTGCCGGAGCGCTGGGCGCTGCCGCGTATGAATGGTGCATCGACAGCGGAACGGCCTCCGTGCCCACGGGGTTTACGAGTATTACCGTTGATGCCAGCGGGCCTTGCAGCACGTTCGGTCCCACCAGCACAGCGACAGCGACCCTTTCGACGAACAGCGTCACCCAGACCATCACTCCGCCCTCTGCCGCATTCGCGCCCACCGTGGAATTGGACGACACAGGGAATTCCACGACCCCAAGCAGCGCATCCACCGGCACATCCGCGACACAGGGAACAAGTTTGACCATTGATGCCCCGTTGAGCATTCAACTCACTCAGGCCGGCAACGCCGCTTCCCCCAATCCCGCCAACTTGCTGCCCGGCGTGACCAATCGAACTTATGGTTCCATCGGCGGAACTCCAACTTACACCGCCAGCTATGGGTTGGGCACATATACCTTCCCGGCGTCCCCGGGACCCTTCACAAGCGTATCCGGTTTCTCGTGCACTTCGACGGCGACCACTTACATGTGTTCCGCGCCGGCCGCAGTCAGTGCCGCATCGGGGACGTATAGTAGTTTGAGCCTGACGGTAACCGACGCCGCCAATGGGGCCGTTCCCTCGGGCAGCGCCTCGGTCAGCACAAGCTTGCTGGTCAATGCGCAGATTTCAGTCGCAACCAATCTCACCCCCACGCCTTGGCCGGACGCCGTCCAAGGTCGTACCTACGGTTCCGCCGCTTCGGGATGCTCCTCAGGGGCCTGCACGGCCATGATTTATACCGCCTCGGGCGGCCTGGGGGCGGTGGGTGGATACACATTCCCGACTACCAGTAATTTCCCCACGCCGATTTCGTGCACATTGGCCAGCCCCGCGCTGACCTGCGATGCCACCACCGCTGTCACTCAGGCGCCGGGCGCATATAATCCTTCGGTTACAGCGGAAGATGTGGCAAACTCCGCCACACCGGCGGCAACCATCACAACCGACCCGAATTCGCAGCGGCCTGCGACTGACACTTTGAACGTGCGCAGCGCATTGACTGTAACGCCCCCCGGGACGGTGCAGGTGGCAGTGAATGGGCGTGACTACGGGGTTCCGGCGGACGCCACCTGCTATAACGGGACGACTACAGTGGCTTGCACTCCCATCGAGTACTCGCTCAGCAACGGACTGGGGAACTACACGCTGACCGGGACGACGCTGAGCGACGGGACGGACACCTTCACGTGCACGTTGACCACGCCGAACTTCTTCTGCCATCAAGCCGCGCTGGCGGCGGCCGGGGGCACCACGCCGACGTTGACCTTTACGGGTGCGGAGACGGGCAACGCCTCAACACCGGGCGCCACCCAAACGGACACCAGCAAGACGCTGACGGTTGAAGCCGCGTTGGCGGTCACGGCGCCGGGGACGGTGCAGCCAGCAGTGAATGGCAGGGATTACGGGGTGGCGACGGACGCCACCTGCTATAACGGGACAACTACGGTGGCTTGCACTCCGATCGAGTACTCGCTGAGCAACGGGCTGGGGAACTACACGCTGACGGGGACGACGCTGAGCGACGGGACGGACAGCTTCACGTGCACGTTGACCTCGCCGAACTTTTTCTGCCATCAGGCTTCGCTGGCAGCAGCGGCAGGAACGCCGACATTGACCTTCACGGGTGCGGAGAACGGCAACCTGGCGACGCCGGGCGGCACGACGACGAATACCAGCAAGACGCTGACAGTTGATGCCGCGTTGGCGGTGACGGCGCCCGGGACGGTGCAGGTGGCGGTGAATGGGCGCGACTACGGGGTTCCGACGGACGGGACCTGCTGGAGCGGATCGGCGACGGTAAGTTGCACTCCCATCGAGTATGGGCTCACTGCCGGGCTGGGGAACTACACGCTGACGGGGAGTTCGCTGAGCGACGGGACGGACACCTTCACGTGCACGTTGACCTCACCGAACTTTTTGTGCCATCAGGCTTCGCTGGCGGCAGCGGCAGGAACGCCGACGTTGACCTTCACGGGTGCGGAGAACGGCAACCTGGCGACGCCGGGCGGCACGACGACGAATACCAGCAAGACGCTGACGGTCAATTCCCCCTTGTCGGTCACAGCGCCCGGGACGGTGCAGGTGGCGGTGAATGGGCGCGACTACGGGGTTCCGACGGACGGGACCTGCTACAACGGGACGACGACGGTAAGTTGCACTCCCATTGAGTATGCGCTCACTGCCGGAGTGGGGAACTACACGCTGACAGGGAGTTCGCTGAGCGACGGGACGGACACCTTCACGTGCACGTTGACCTCGCCGAATTTCTTGTGCCATCAAGCCTCGCTGGCGGCGGCGGGAGGGACGACGCCGACGTTGACCTTCACGGGTGCGGAGAACGGCAACCTGGCGACGCCGGGCGGCACGACGACGAATACCAGCAAGACGCTGACAGTCAATGCCGCGTTGGCGGTCACAGCGCCGGGGACGGTGCAGGCAGCAGTGAATGGCAGGGATTACGGGGTTCCGACGGACGCCACCTGCTGGAGCGGATCGGCGACGGTAAGTTGCACTCCCATCGAGTATGGGCTCACTGCCGGGCTGGGGAATTACACGCTGACGGGGACGACGCTGAGCGACGGGACGGACAGCTTCACGTGCACGTTGACCTCGCCGAACTTTTTCTGCCATCAGGCCTCGCTGGTAGCAGCGGCAGGAACGCCGACACTGACGTTTACGGGCGCGGAGAACGGCAACCTGGCGACGCCAGGCGCGACCAAGACGGACACCAGCAAGACGCTGACGGTTGAAGCCGCGTTGGCGGTGACGGCGCCCGGGACGGTGCAGGAGGCGGTGAATGGGCGCGACTACGGGGTTCCGACGGACGGGACCTGCTGGAACGGATCGGCGACGGTAAGTTGCACTCCCATCGAGTATGGGCTCACTGCCGGGCTGGGGAACTACACGCTGACGGGGAGTTCGCTGAGCGACGGGACGGACACTTTCACGTGCACGTTGAGCTCGCCGAACTTTTTGTGCCATCAGACTTCGTTGGCGGCGGCGGGAGGGACGACTCCGACACTGACGTTTACGGGTGCGGAGAACGGCAACTTGGCGACGCCGGGCGGCACGAAATCGGACAACAGCAAGATGCTGACCGTCCGTCTCCAACTGGATGTGACCGGACCCACCCCTACGCCTATTCCTGACGCCGTTACAGGGCGCACCTATGGGAAACCCGGGGGGGCCAGCGCTAATCTTGTCTACAACTTGGCGACCGGCCAGGGCCTACCGCCCGTGAGCATGAGCGGGACAGGATTTTCCGCCAACATCACCTGTTCCTCGACACCGGACAACACCGATTCCACCAATTCGCTCACCTGCAATAGCGGCATGTCGGTGGTTACGACAGGTACCACCACTGGAACGGTCACGGCATCTGACACCGCCAACACCAGCACACCGGCTGCGACTTCGGGGACTGACCCCAACAGCGTACTCTCCAGCACCTCCACAACGCAGATCGCCGTCGATGCCGAGATTGTGATCCAAAATCAGGCGCTGGCATCTCCCGCTTGTGGGACTTCCACCACTCCCTGCAATTTGCCGAATGGTCAATTGAACCAGCCCTTCAGCGTGCTGATGACCTGCCAGGTACCACTGAATACCGGTACCTGCGGCGGAACGGGCTCACCCGGAAATGCCCAGGCCCAATACACCTGGACTTCCCCCACTAACAACATTGGGGGCGTAGGCGCGTCCTTTTTAAGCGGATATTCGCAATCCAACCCCAGCCCTGTCACGGGGCTCTTTGGGGCCCCCTTCGCCGGCACGCCCAACACTCCCGGCACGCCCCAGACCGTTATCATTACGGTCGCCGACAATGGGAACAGCACCACGCTGTCTTGCACTTCAGCGGGAACCTGCCCAACTCAGTATTTCACCACCAACATCCTGCCGTCTGAAGCCTTCGTGGGTGACGATAACTCCGGGAAAGTAATTGTCATGGATACGTCCACCGGTGTGGCAGGCTTGACCCAAGACGCATCGCTTGCCCCTTCAGGGGGAATTAAAAGCAATTATCCGGCCGCCTCTCCGGATGCTTCCTACGCATTCGTGGCCGATCCGGGCTCCGAAAACCTGTACATTATCGATAGCGCGCTTTACTCGATTACCAAGGTGACTGGAAACTCCAAGAGTGGTACTGACGCCTTTGCTGTAGCGGCAGGACGCCAGACTCTCCTCACCCTTGCGAATCCGGATGCCTATAGCGCCTACCTCGCCAACGCCGGTTCCGATGACGTGCAGGTGGTGGATGCAAATCCCGCGGACATGGGGACGACGTTCGGGACCGTCACTAAAACGATTCCTCTGAAAAACAGTGGCTACACTCCCGGCGCTTCCGACATCAAAGTGGCTCCCACTTTCAATACCAC
>JASIKV010000033.1 GCA_030049455.1 Terriglobia bacterium | reverse complement strand
TGGCGAGGCGATGGACGTGGAAGCCATTCTGCGCCGCCGCCCGCAGGTATGCCTGGTGGACGGCGTCGCCTATAACAATCCTCCGGGCAGCAAGAATCCCGAGCGCTGGCAGGATGTGGAGGAACTGCTCGCCGCGGGCATCGTGGTTATTACGTCCGTAAACCTCCAGCACATCGCTGAGCGCCGGGAAGTTGTGGAACGCATTACCGGCCGGCGCGTTACGGAAACCGTGCCGGTGCGCTTCCTTTACAACGCCAACGAAATCGTTCTGGTCGACGTGCCGCCGGAGCTGCTGCTGGAGCGGGCGGGCCAGCCCTCCACCCCCTCTCCCGATTTGGCGGACACTCCCCGCCGCCTGGCTGCTTTGCGGGAAATTGCACTCCTGCTTGCGGCGGAGGTGGTCGACCGGCAGCTTGAGGAATACCTTCTGGCCCATGGAATCGAGCAGCTCTGGGGCACGCATGAAAGAATTCTGGTTTGCCTCCGGCGAGGTTCAAATGCTCAGGCCATGATTGCCAGTGGCAAGCGCAACGCCGAGCGCTTTCATGGCGAATTTTTTTGCGTGTACGTGCGCGATGACCGGCTTTCCGAAAAGGACGAGGCGGTGCTGCGCGAGCATTTGGAGGAAGCTCGCCAGGAGGGTGCACAAACCGAGGTTTTGGATGGTTACGATCCCGTGGAAACGCTCATGGATTTTGCCCAGGCTCACCGCATTACTCAGATTTTTGTTGGCCACCCCAGCCGCGTGCACTGGTGGGATCGCTTTGTGGGTGGCCCGCTGGATCGCCTGATTCGCGACGCGGAAGGAATTGACGTCCGCGTGTTCCCGCATTAGAAACGGTTTCAAATCTCATGGAAACATCACCCCCAAAACGCGGCCGTCTGAAGGTCTATCTGGGATATGCCGCCGGTGTCGGCAAGACCTACCAGATGCTGACGGATGCACATGAGCTGCTGAAGCGCGGCGTTGATGTGGTCATCGGTTATCTTGAACCGCATGGCCGTAAAGACACCATCGCTCAGGCGCAGGGCCTGGAGCTTGTCCCTCGCTGCAAGATGGAATATCGCGGAGCGGTGTTCGAAGAGATGGATATGAAAGCCATCCTGGACCGCCATCCCGAGGTCTGCGTGGTGGATGAATTGCCCCACACAAACGTTCCGGGGTCAACACATCTTAAGCGCTGGGAGAATGTCCTGGAATTGCTCGAGGCGGGCATCGATGTGATGACCACCATGAACATTCAGCACCTCGAAAGCCTGAACGATCAGGTGAAAGACATCAGCGGCGTGCCAGTGCGCGAAACGATTCCCGATTGGGTGATGAAGCAGGCCGACGAAGTGGTCATGGTGGACCTTCCCCCGCGCGCGCTGCTGAACCGGCTCGAGCGCGGAGTGGTTTATCCGCCGGAAAAAGCCCAGCGCGCGCTGCAAAACTTCTTCAAGGAATCAACACTCGTAGCCTTGCGCGAAATCGCCTTGCGCCAGACCGCTCACGAAGTCGAAATCCGCCAGGTGACGTTGCCCGAATCCGCCGGGGGAGCTGCGGCGGCCAGCGATTCCGCCCAAGGGACGGCCGCTCCCACTACCCCCACTGAACGTATTCTCGTTCACGTCACCGAGCATCCCTCAACAGCTATGCTCATCCGCCGCGGCAAGCGCGTGGCGGATTATCTTCGCGCCGATTGCTTCGCAGTTTTCGTTCATGCCGAATTCGATTTCAGCATGTTTCCCGCCTCCAAGCGCGAAGCGGTGGAGCGGCATCTGAATTTCGCGCGCAATCTCCACGTGGAAACACGCGTCCTGCAAGGCCAGGATATCGCCGCCACGCTGCTCGATTTCGCCCGCCTCCACAACATTACACAACTCTTCATGGTCCGCGCGCAGTATTCACCCTGGGAGGGATTCCTGGGGCGCAATCTCATCCATCGAATTGTCCGCCACGCTCAGGATATGCAGGTCACCATCGTCGCGGAGCGCCAGCCCACGCGGCGGGATTAGACATCCTCTGACAAACCCGGGAGCTTTTGCTGTGGCTGTCCGTCAACTGGCGGACTGACGACCACCACAAAGCGCCCCAAAGCCTCATTTTAAGATTCCTCTTGACAATCTAGGGGAAGAGAGTATGGTCATCTTGATTATCTAGAGGAGAGCCTGATGAACCCAAGAGCCGCCGACTTAGTGCAAGGCACTCTGGACATGCTGATTCTGAAAACGCTCCAGCTCGAGCCCCGGCACGGCTACGGCATTGCCCAGCGCATCGAGCAGATCAGCCGGGGGGTATTTCGCGTGAATCCGGGCTCGCTGTTCCCGGCCTTCCGGCGCCTTGAACGGCAGGGATGGATCAAGGCGGAATGGCGCCCCACGGAGAACCACCGCCGCGCCAAGTATTACCGGCTCACCGAGCGCGGGCGCGGCCAACTCAGAACCGAGACCGCCGAGTGGACAAAGCAGCTCGCGGCCATCACGCGCATTATGGAGGCTTCATAGGCTGTCGTAGCACGGGCATTCTGCTCCCGCCTGGGCGGGACCAGGAAGGCCATGCCACAACGGAGGCACGTCATGTCATTCCTGACCAACCTCATCGGCGGAATCCGGGCCTTGGTCCGCAAGAAGCAAGGCGAGCGCGAAATGGACGATGAATTGCGTGCATACGTCGATGACGCCGCGCAGGAAAAGATGCGCTCCGGCATGAGCCCCGAGGAGGCGCTGCGCGCCGCGCGCGTGGAAATGGGAAGCACCGACGCCGTGAAGGAAGGCATCCGCAGCGCCGGCTGGGAATCCACGCTCGAAACGCTGGGGCAGGACATTCGCTACGGCCTGCGACAACTTCGGATTGATCCCGCCTTCACCACCGTGGCGGTCGTCACTCTAGGGCTGGGGATTGGCGTCAATGCTGCGATCTTCACTGTGGTCAACAGGGTGCTTTTGCGCCCCCTCCCTTATACGAACCCCGATCGCCTGGTTTGGATCACCGACTTCATTCCGCGCCAGAACAACACGTTGGTCTTCGACTCTGACTATTTCGCCTGGGCGAGGCAAAATCAGGTTTTCGAGGGCATGGCAGCCTACGGCGGCACGGAGCTCACGCTGACGGGCGCGGGTGATTCCGCGCGGCTGGATGCCAGCCGGGTGACGGCGGGATTCTTCTCCGTCCTCGGCGTCGCGCCCGAACTGGGCCGGGCATTTCTTCCGGATGAAGACCGCCCCGGCGGGCCGCAGGTCTGCATCTTAAGCCACAAGCTCTGGCAGAGCCGCTTCGGCGCAAACGCAACGCTCGTGGGCAAGGCCATCACTCTGGACGGAAAGTCTTACACCGTGTTGGGTGTGTTGCCGGCCGATTTCGAATTTGTCGCGAACTACCAGCCTGAACTGTACATACCCTTTGACCTTCGCGAGATTTCCGGAATTGCTCCCGGCGAGCAGCACATGATCGTAAACGTCATCGCCCGCATGAAGCCGGGAATTGCGCTGGAACGCGCGGAATCCAACCTGGCTTTGATTAACCAAGGGCTGGCGAGCACCTACAAAGGCGGGTACGCCAAGATGATGGCGGGCGCGCGAGCGCAAGTCATCACGTTGCAACGGCGGCGGGTGGGCGACGTCCGCCTGGCCCTGCTGGTTCTGATGGGCGCGGTGGGATTCGTTCTGCTCATCGCTTGTGCGAACGTGGCGAACCTGCAATTGGCGCGCGGCGTGCGGCGGGAAAAGGAAATGGCCCTGCGCGCGGCCCTAGGAGCAGGACGCGGGCGGCTGGCACGGCAAGTCCTGACGGAAAGCCTGCTGCTTGCGGTTTTGGGAGGCGCGGCGGGCGTGTGGCTGGCGGCTTTGTGCGTCTCAGCCCTCCGGATGCTGGGGCCGCCGAACATTCCACATTTGGCCGACATTCAGGTCGATTCTCACGTTTTGATTTTTTCCGCCGCCGTAGCGCTGCTCACCGGCCTGGTCTTTGGAATCTTTCCCGTCCTGGCCGCCAAAGCAACCCAGCCCGGCGAGTCGTTGAAGGAAAGCGGCGTGCGCGGTTCGCTGACGCCCGGGCGCGAGCGGACTCGCGCCGCCCTGGTGGTGATGGAATTGGCCCTGGCGCTGGTTTTGCTTACCGGCGCAGGGCTTTTGATTCGAAGCTTCGTGCATCTGACCTTTACGGACCCGGGCTTCGATCCTCACAACCTGCTGACAGCACGCGTGGGGCTTCCCAACAATCAATATCAGCAACCCGCGCAGCAGCGGGCTTTCTTCCAGAGCCTGCTGGCGAGTCTGCGTACTCTTCCCGGAGTTGATTCGGCGGAAGCTACGGTCTCGCTTCCTTTCGAAGGCTACATGATGATGGCGGGGTTTGAGATCGCCGGGCACCCCACCCGCACGGACGTAAACCAGGGCGCGGTCATCAGCATCGTGAGCCCGGGCTACCTGCACGCTCTCGGCGTCCCCTTGGTATCGGGCCGAAATTTCACCGACCAGGATTCCGCCGGCGCTCCCAAGGTTGTCGTACTTAACCGCACGTTCGCGCGAGCTTTTTTTGGCAATGATGATCCCGTGGGCCAGCGAATTCAGGTGGCCGGCGAAGACTGGACCACCGTGGCCGGTGTGGTGGGCGACCTTCGGCAGGCCGGGTTGGTGGCCAAGCCCGAGCCGGAAATTTTCTTTCCCTATTTGCAGATGTCCTATCCGGAAATGGCCATCGTCCTGCGTACCAAGGGTGAACCGCTCGCTCTGACGGGCGCGCTCCGCGCTCGAGTGGATAACCTGGATCGCAGCCTGCCGGTCTTCGATATATCGACCATGGACCAGATTGCCGGCGAGCAGTTGGCATCTCGCAAGTTCAACATGGCCTTGCTGGGAATCTTCGCCCTGGTGGCGGTGGCGCTGGCGGCGGTGGGAATCTACGGCGTCATGAGCTACGCGGTGACGCAGCGCACGCACGAAATCGGCATCCGCGTGGCGTTGGGGGCGGCGCAAATCGATGTGCTGGGTCTCGTGCTGCGGCAGGGGATCGTATTGGCTGCCGTGGGAATCAGCATTGGCTTGGCCGGCGCTTTTGGCTTGACACGCTTTTTGTCCAGCCTGCTTTACGGCGTGCGGCCCACCGACGCCGTAACTTTCATTGCCGGGTCATGCGTCCTGGGGGGCGTGGCGCTTCTGGCCGCCTACATTCCTGCCCGGCGCGCCGCCTGCGTGGATCCTTTGGTGGCGTTGCGGCACGAGTAAGGCACTCGCTGGTGGCACGGGCATCCTGCCCGTGTTCAGTCATGGCCAGGATGGCCATGCCACGAGGGAGATCATTCATGTCATTCTTAAATAACTTCGCAGGCGGGGTCCGCAATTTATTTCGCAAAAAGCAGGCCGAGCGCGAGATGGATGATGAACTACGCGCGTACCTTGACGCCGCGGCGCAGGAAAAGATGCGCTCCGGTATGAGCCCTGAACAGGCGCGGCGCGAAGCACGCATGGAAATGGGGAGCACGGACGCTGTGAAGGAAGGAATACGCGGGGCCGGTTGGGAATCTACGCTCGAAGCGCTCGGGCAGGACATTCGCTACGGCGCGCGCCAACTTCGCCGCAGTCCAGGACTGGCGCTTGTGGCGATTCTATCGCTGGCGCTGGGCATCGGCGCCAACACCGCCATCTTCAGCCTGCTGAATGCGGTGCTGCTCAAGTCGCTTCCCGTGCAAAACCCGCACCAGCTCGTAGTGCTCGACTGGGTTTCGCAGGAGTGGCCAGGCGTCGTGAACTCCCTGACGGGCAGCATGAATAATGACGATGACAGCGGCCGCACCACCAGCACCTCGTTTTCCTACCCCGCCTACGAGCAGATTCGCGACCACACGGAAGCATTTGCCTCAACAGCGGCGCTGGCGGGGGCCGAAAGCGAGTTGAACGTCGGCTACGAAGGGCAGCCGAGCCGCGCCTTGGGAGAAATGGTCAGCGGGAATTTCTTTTCGACACTGGGAATTCAGCCGGCCGTGGGCCGCCTGTTGACTCCTGAGGATGACCGCCTTCAGGCTGCGCCCGCCGCGGTGATCGGCTACGGCTATTGGCAGCGCAGATTCGGCGGCGACCCCGCACTTCTGGGCCGTTCGATCACGGTGAACAGTGTTCCCTTCACTGTGGTTGGTGTTACCCCGGCGGATTTTCTTGGCGTACAGCCGGGCCACGCGATTGACGTCTGGCTTCCCCTACACAGCCAGCCGCAAGTTGAGCCGAGCTGGTCGCTATTCAGTCCTTCATCCAGCGGCCAGAGTGGAACGCCGGACCCGGCAGCCTTATTCGCCGCCCATGACAACTGGTGGGTGGTCATTCTGGCGCGAATGAAGCCGGGTGTGAGCGCCACGCAAGCGAAGACCAACGCGGAGGTGACGTTCCAGCAAGCCCTAGCTTCGGACATCAAGTCCGGCGCGAAGCCTCAGGCTACGCCTCATCTGGAAGTTAGCTCGGGCGGCAAAGGGTTTGAGGGTGTACGCGGAGATCTCTCACCTCCGCTCTACACCCTGATGGCAGTCGTGGGCGTCGTGCTCTTGATTGCCTGCGCCAACGTCGCCAACCTGATGCTGGCGCGCAGCGCGGCGCGCCGCAAGGAAATTGCCGTGCGGCTGGCCGTGGGAGCGGGGCGCGGGCGGCTGATTCGCCAGCTTTTGACGGAAAGCATTCTGTTGGCGGCGCTGGGAGGCGCGGCGGGATTCGCTTTGTCTTTCTGGGGAACGAACCTGCTGGTTGCTTTGCTGGCCAGCGGGCGCGAGCGCATGGTTTTGAGCGTCACGCCTGACCCGCGAGTTCTGTGCTTCGCCGCTGTCGTCTCCTTGCTGACCGGAATCCTGTGCGGAATCTCCCCCGCTCTGCGCAGCACGCGCCTGGACCTGACGCCCGCGCTCAAGCGAACCTCCGGAGCGCTGCAAGCGAGCCTGAGTTGGGAAAAGGGCGGGCGGATGGGGCTGGGCAAGGCGCTGGTGGTCGCCCAAGTGGCGCTTTCCGTCCTGCTGCTGGCGGGAGCGACGATGTTTGTCCGCACGCTCGCCAATTTGCAGAACCTGAATGCCGGATTCAATACTCAAAACTTGCTGCTGTTTCAAATCGACCCTACGCAAGATGGGTACGATGGGCAGCGCCTGGCGGCTTTTTATCAGGAGCTGGCGCGGCGCGTGGAATCCGTGCCCGGCGTGCGCTCGGTTTCGATGTCTTTCCACAGGCTGCTCAGCGGCTCGATTTCCACGACCTACGTTAAGATTCCGGGATACACCCTGAAGCCCGGCGAAAAGGCCGATGACTTGCAGACTTATCTCAACGGTGTGGGATCGAGATTTTTCGAGACGATGGGAATTCCCGTCTTGCTCGGCCGCGCTGTGGACGACGGCGACACCGCCACCGCACCTCGCGTGGCCGTGGTGAATCAGGCCTTCGTTCGCCGCTTCCTGGGTGATGGAAATCCCGTCGGCCGCAGTTTCAGTTTTGGCGGCAACAAGAACCCGCAAATGTCCATTGTAGGTGTCGCGGGCGATGCCAAATACGGCAGCCTGCGCCGTGACGTTCCTCCCACGGTCTATCTGCCCTACCTGCAGAACCCGCGGGAAGCCCCGATGGACTTTGAGGTTCGCGCCACGGGAAATCCCGTGGACCTGGAAAGCGCCGTCTACCGCGTCGCCAAAGACATGGACCAAAACCTGGCGCTGTACGACGTCAACACACAAGTCGAGGAGATCAACAAATCGCTCTTCCAGGAGCGCCTGTTCGCGCGGCTCACCGGCTTCTTCGGCGCGCTCGCCGCGTTGCTCGCCTGCGTGGGAATTTACGGCGTGATGGCGTTTACGGTGGCGCGGCGAACGCGCGAAATCGGCATCCGCATGGCACTGGGTGCAAGCCGCGGAGAAGTGACGGGCATGGTCCTGCGCGAGACTTCATTTTTGATGGCCATTGGAATCATCGCGGGAATCACTCTGGCGGCCGGAGCCATGCGCTT
>JASIKV010000299.1 GCA_030049455.1 Terriglobia bacterium | reverse complement strand
CCTCATCAATCCACTTGCGGATCACTTCCACTTGTTTCGCCGAGAGCGACGGGCTGCCATAGGGCATTTGGGGACGATCAAGCCCCAGAATGCGCCGCACCAGTGGACTCTTCTCGCTGTCGCCTGCGACCACCACACTTCCGTTGGTGCTGCCCTTCAGAATTGCCGCGAGCGAATCCAATCGCAACCCATTTTGCTGGACCTGCGCACCGTGGCAGGCATAGCAACGCGCAGCAAGAATGGGGCGAACGTCACTGGCAAAGATTCCTTCTTCAGTCACCTGCTGATGCGCAGTGGCGAGGGGAACAACGGAATCCCTTGATGGGGGTATGTTTGCGGCCGAGCCAGGCTTGCTTTCAACCCCCGCGAAAGCCCCCTGATCAATCCATGAGCGAACCAATTTTATCTGCTCGGCCGGAAGCGGGTCCGCGCCCATCGGCATCCGCGCGTCTTCTCCGACACCCAGAAGACGCATCACCAGGGGGCTCTTCTCGCTGTTTCCGGGAATGATGGCTTTGCCCGAATCGCCGCCCTTCAGCGCGCCAGTTTCGCTGTCAAGCCGCAATCCGCCTTGTGGTTTTTCACTTCCGTGGCAGGCGACGCAATTTTTTTCAAATATGGGAGCGATGTCGCGGGCAAATGTAATCTTTGCAGGGTGGGTGTTTGCGCCTCCGGGCGTTTGCGCGGCAATGCGCGCTCCCCAAATCGCCAAAATGGCAAGAGTCAAGCAAAGGCTTCGGACAGGGATGGAACCCTGATGGCTTCTCAGTCCGTCATGTAAAGGGCGATTCATCGAAATTTAGTGCTTGCCCGGAGATGGGATCTTCGACTTGCGCGCCGGAAAAGGCAGTTGAGCGGTTAATCTGCGAGCAAAATGTGAATATACCTCTGGGAAAGAGAATATGCAATTGGTTCCTCTGAAGTTGCCGCTGTTGGTCCAGCCGGGAATTTACTTTGGACACGCACTCTTAGCACCACCGATTGGGGTGGCGGTATAAGGAGGCATTCAAACGAGTTTTTCATGTGAAGTGAGCAATCCCCGTTGCCATTTTTCGAAAGTCGAATTACACTTTGCCAATGTCCGAGGAAAGACGCCGAGTACCTCGATATTCAGCCCACGTCAAGGCCAGCATCAAAGTGCCTGGCGAAAGCACTGCCTTGGCTGTGATGGTGGAGGACTTGTGCGTCCTCGGATGTTTGCTGGAGAGCGCTCCAACCCTGGAAGTTCACCAGGAATGCGAATTTGCTCTTACATGGAAGGAGCGGGAGTTTCAGTCGGCTGCCGTGGTTGCTTGGAAAGGTGAGCAAGGCCAGGTTGGATTAGAGTTCCTCAATATCGCCCCTGCAAATCAGGAAATGCTGAAGGAAATCTGCGCCGATTTACTGATGAAGCCACTCGTTCGGTTGTCGAAAGACCACCACTGATCTAATTCCATTTTGCTCATTGTACTTTGACGGTGGGGACCAGTGTCCTTTGACAGTCTGGGCACAAACAAAAGGCCGCCTGCGAAGGCGGCCTTTTTGCCTAGGATGGAAAAACGAATTAGACGGCCACTTTCTCTTCTTCGCGCTTCGCGGCAGCGCCAATCTGCACAAGTTCGGAAGGGGATTTCTGAAGAACAATCTCCTCGTAAACCTTCCGGGCTTGCGCCGCCTGCTGCGCTTCCCATGCCGCCTTGCGGCGGGCCTTTTCTTCTTCCGCCGCGGTCAGGGGAACGTCGTGCTCCAGACTGCGAACACGCGCTGCGTCCTCGGCGTTCACAGAGAGGGAGTGCCTGGTGGTATCAAGCTCCACGCTCTTACCTTTTGCATAGATCGCGTGCTTGCCGTGGGTCTTGTACCATTCGGCGACGCTGGCATTTTTGTACATGTTCTCAATAATTTTCCGCCAGCCGATTCCGGTGTTGTAGGCGCAGAATGAAATCTCGCCCAACTGCGTCGCATACGGGATGATGCACATTTCGGTGCGCCGGAAGTCATAATTGAACAGATCCTGGAACCACATTCCAGCGATGAAAAGCAGATTCCATGGATCGGAGCGGCGCTTCATTGCGTCTTCCAGCGTGCGATTGGGATCTGAAGCGCCGTACTTTTCACGAGTCTTCTTCTCCCCGGAAAGCGCGAAGGATTTGTCAAACTTCTTGATCAGGTCCATCAGGGCCAGACTCTTGGGCGCCTTAAAGGGCTTGTAGTTCTTCAGAACTCCCATGCCCAACATGAAGTTTGAAAACTTCTTGCCGCGGCCGGCGTCGGTAATTTTCTGAATGTCCTTCACCAGGCCGGGCACATCCAGGAATTGCGGGACAGGAGCCCATTCCTTTGTCTCCTTGTTGATCATCAGCGCGGTGCCCACGCCGCAATTGGGGTGGCAACCGCAACTGACCATGCCCCATTGCGCCTCAGGGCCTTTGACCAGATCCGCGAAGTCCGCGAATGCGCTGAACATGGAGATGGGGAACCAGTCGCGCGTGGGTTCAGTAATGCCGGTCTGCTTTTTCACGTCTCCAGCCAGGTGCGCCAGCGTGTATCGCTGCCGCAGGCGGCGCTGTGGAGTGATGTCCTCATCGCGGCCGGTAAAGGAAACAGGCTGGAAGGCCACGAAGGCGATTTTCTTGGGATTCTCGCGGGCGAAATTGACGATGGGGCCCACCTGGTCATTGTTGACGTTGTTCACGATGGTGATGACCAGGATGATTTCGATGCCGGCCTCGTGCATGTTCTCAATTGCCCGCAGCTTGACATCGAAGAGGTTTCCGACCTGGCGATGGCTGTTGGCATCATTGCCGATGCCGTCGAATTGCAGATAGGCATAACGCAGGCCGGCCTCAAATGCTCGCCGGCAGAAGTTCTTGTCCTTGGCGAACTCGATGCCGTTGGTCGCGGCCTGCACGCTGTTGTAACCCAGCTTGCGCGCATAGCGAATGGCATCAATGAAGTACGGAGACATGGTCGGCTCGCCACCGGAAAATTGCACGGACATCTGGCGGCGCGGCTTGATCTTGATGGCGTTGTCAAGGATCTCCTTGACGTCTTCCCACGTCAACTCATGTACGAAGCCGACCTGGTTGGCGTCCATAAAGCAGGGGTCGCACATCATGTTGCAGCGGTTCGTCAGGTCGACCGTCAGCACCGATCCGCGGCCATGCTTGATCGAGCTTGAACCGTGGTTGTGAAGCCCCTCGTCATTGTGGGCGCGAATATCGCGGCCGGGGAAATTGTGCTCGATCCAGTTCAAGAATTTGGAGTCGACGGCCATCATGTCCTCAAAGTGGCCGTGAATTGGGCAATCCTTTACCATCCACACCTGACCGTCGCGCTCGATGATGTTCGCTTTAATCTCACCGGTTTTCTCGGTAAGGAGTGAGCGCCAATTGTCGTCGCCGGTCATGATCTTCTCGCGGGCTTCCTTCACGCACTCCGGGCAGAGCGAGTCTGTCTGGCGCGGCCAACCCAACTGGGGCTTGGTCTTCTGCCATGATTTCAGTAGCGGCTTATCAGACCATTTGGGAGTGAAGGTCGGACTGGGGCGATACTTATTAAAAAACTGAACGGTGTCGAACACGACTCCCGCCGTCGAACAAACTGCTTGGTCAACAAACTTCATGAGCCGCTGGCCTTTAATTCTTGGCATGGTGAATAATCCTCTCCCCTAAGTAAGGTGACGACCAAATTGCGATCGCCATGGTGGATAGACCGAAAAGAGCTAATAAACCAGAAAATTTACGAGCAATTCCAATTGCAGAAATCCTTCAGCGATACAACCTACCGTCCTCTTGATGGGAATCAATCACCAAGGTTCGTCAATCATGGTATGCGCGCAAATGATACAAGTTAGAGGAGTTAAGGTTAAGGATATTGCGCTGAACGGTTGTTTTATACGGTTGTATGGCACAAACAGTCTTGTGAACTGCATCTGTTAAATGGTCGAGTTTCCTTGGTTTTACACTAAATTGGGCTAATACCTGGGTCGGACTGTAAGAAATCGAGTCCAAAGTCGCGGGGCAGCCCACCCGACCCCACTGTCCGCTCTTCATTACATCATTGTGAAGCCCTCAAATTGCCTCTCCGCAACTCTTTCCAATGTTTGACCAAAATATGAACACATTGTTATAGTTAGTACTCATACTTTACGGGCAGGAAGTCGTCAAGTCAATGGCTGACATTCACCTTAAATTTCCTGATGGCGCAATCCGTGAGTTTCCGCAAGGCACGACGGCGCTCGATGTTGCAAGGTCAATCGGGCCCCGCCTGGCGGCTGATGCTCTAGTCGCGAAGCAGGGCGACCGGCTGATCGACCTTTCCACCAAGCTGGAATCGGACGGCCCCATTCAGTTCATCATGCCGTCGTCCCCTGAGGGTCTGGAGGTTTTCCGTCACTCGACGGCGCACGTCCTGGCTGCGGCCGTTACCGACCTCTTTCCAGACGCGCATCCGGGCATCGGCCCGCCCACGGAGACCGGCTTCTACTACGATTTCTATCGGGAGAAGCCCTTTACGGAAGACGACCTGCGCAAAATCGAAACCAAGATGCAGGAGATCATTCAAGCGAATGTACCGAACGAGCGCGTCTACTTCAATAAGGAAGAAGGTTTGAAGCTCTTCGACCAAATGGGCGAGTTCCTGAAGTGCGAGCTGATCCAGGAAAAGGCCGAGCCGGTTTTTTCCGCCTATCGCACGGGCAAGTTTCTGGACTTCTGCCGGGGCCCGCACATTCCGTCCACCGGCCGAATCAAGGCGTTCAAGCTTCTGAGCGTTGCGGGCGCCTACTGGAAGGGCGACGAGCACTCGCGCCCCATGCAGCGCATTTACGGAACCTCATTCTTCAGCCAGAAGGATCTGGACGCGTTTCTGAACCAAATCGAAGAAGCGAAGAAGCGCGACCACCGCCGCCTGGGCAAGGACTTGGACTTGTTTAGCATTCAGGACGATGCGGGCCCGGGGCTGATATTCTGGCATCCCAAGGGCGGGGTTATTCGCAGACAGATTGAAGACTGGCTGCGCGATGAGCTGACCGCGCGCGGATACGATCTGGTCTTCACCCCGCACGCCATGCGCCTGCATTTGTGGGAAATCAGCGGCCACACCAACTTTTATCGCGAGAACATGTTCGGCGTGATGGATGTGGAGAACGACGAATACCAACTCAAGCCCATGAACTGCCCGGGGCATATTCTGATTTACAAGTCGCGCCCGCGCAGTTACCGCGAGCTGCCCATGCGCCTGGCGGAGCTGGGCACCGTTTATCGCTTCGAACGCTCGGGCGTGGTGCACGGCCTGCTGCGCGTGCGCGGATTCACGCAGGATGA
>JASIKV010000032.1 GCA_030049455.1 Terriglobia bacterium | reverse complement strand
CGAGGCCTCATGATAAATCGGCGTCCACAGTTGCGTTGACGGCTCCGGATAGGCAAACCATGCCGGCATAACTCCCAATACCGTATAAGATTTAGAATCCAGAAGAATGGCCCGGTTAACGATAGAGGGGTCGCCTCCGAAGCGGCGCTTCCACAGTCCCCAGCTCAATATAACGGTTGGATTTGCGGAGGGGCGATCGTCCTCGGCGCTGAAGCTGCGGCCTAGCGCCGGCTCCACTCCCAGCGTGGGGAACAGTCTCCATGAGCACGCTGCCGCACTGACTCGTTCCGCAAGCTGTCCCCCCGCGCTGGAAAGAGTGTATAGAGGATTCGAGGATACAAGCGCCAGACTCGAGAAGCTCTGATTCTGTTTCACCCAGGCGTCGAAAACTCCTCCCGCCACCCAATTGTACGGGAGTTTGCCGTCCGGACTTTGTTCGTACAGGCGCAGCAGGCGCGCCGGGTCCTTATAGGGCAGGGGCCGGAGCAGCACAGAGCGCACCACGGTGAAAAGCGCCGTCGTGGCCCCAATCCCCAGCGCCAGCGTAAGGACGGCTACGGTGGTGAAGCCGGGGTTCTTCGCCAGCGTGCGCAGGCCGAACTTGATGTCTTGGAGCAAAGTCGTCAATTCGCACTCTCCTCAACACCCAGAACGAGAAGTGTGGCGTCGTCGTTCCATTTATTTCCGCTGAACTCGCGCACTGCGGTCATGACCCTCTCCCGCATCGCCTCCGGGCGCAGATTCCGGTGAGCGGTGAGCATTGCCAGCAGCCGTTCTTCCTGGAATTCTTCGCCTTGTGGGTTGGTGGCTTCGGTTATTCCGTCCGTGAAAAGGATCAGGCGGTCGCCAGGGGCAAATTCTATCTGGCCCTGCCGGCAGGTCCAGGCTTGAACAAGGCCCAGGACGGGTCCGCCTTCGCGCAATCTTTGGCATGAACCATCGGCACGGATCAAAAATGGGGGGTTATGCCCGGCATTGACGAAAGCCAGCCGGCGGGCAGGGGCGTCAAGCAGCGCGTAGAAGAAGGTGATAAACCGATTTTCGCCGACATAGGGCAGAGTGGCCTGATTTACCCGGGCGCAGAGCTCGGCGGGTTGAACTTCCGGCCCCGCAAAGCCGTGAACGGTGGCTTGCAGATTCGACATGAGGAGAGCCGCCGGAACACCTTTGCCCGTGACATCGCCAATGCAGATGGCAAGGGAATCCTCGCGCAATTTCAGAACATCAAAGTAGTCGCCGCCCACGCTGCGAGCGGGCCGCCAGTACGCATCGATTGCATAGCCCGGCAGTTGGGGAAGCTCAGCAGGGACCAAGCGCTCCTGAACGTGATGAGCTTCGACGATTTCCTCCTCGCGTTCACGCAGTTCTTCGAGCGCCTGCTGCGCGCGAAGAGCTTCCTCGCGCTGGCTTTGGCGCGCCGCGCGGCGCAGCCGGCCCTGCTGAATCTGCCGGCGAAGTGTTTCCACCAGCCGCGCATTGTCCCAGGGCTTTTGGATGAAATCGCTCACGCCGCGCTGCATGGCTTCCACGGCAACGTCCACGCTTCCCCATCCCGTCATCACCACGATCGGCAAATCGCTGAAGGCTTTGAGGTTGGCCAGCAGATCCAGCCCCTCCCGGCCGGAAGTTGTGTCGCGGGTATAATTCAGGTCCATCAACAGGAGGTCAAAAGACTGACCACGAAGTGCCGCAATCACCCCCTCCGGTGAGTTGGCACCACAGACTTCAAACCCCTGATGGCGCAGGAGCAAGCTGAGAGATTCCAGCATGTCGGGCTGGTCATCGGCAATCAGGATGCGGCCTGCCATTGCGCTTTCCACGTTAACCGACTCCTCAAGAATGGCGGTCATGCTTGTTTCACCTGCTGTTTGCTTATTCCACGCGGATGCGGTTGAAGGCATCCCACTGGGACATATCCGACAAAATGACGCGGTCGCCGGGCTGCAAGCCGCTGAGGATTTCGACGGCATTTACCGAAGCGCGGCCCAGTTTGACCTGCACGCGAGTGGCGCCCTTGCCATCGGGGTCGTACTTGAAGACTCCGACGGTGCTGTTGGGTTGGCCGAAGGCCGGGCGGCCCATGAAAACAACGTCCGGCAGGTTTTCAATTTCAATCGTGCCTTCCACGCTCAGGTCAGGCCGTGCGCCCTGGGGGAGCGGCGCATCCAGCTTCACGTCGACCGTCACGCTGCCCTCCACCACCGAGGGGTCAACACGCATGACGTGTCCGGGGATGATGCCATTGCGCGTATCGATCTGCGCCTTCTGATTGGCCAACACATCCTTCGCCTGGGTTTCAGGAATTTTCAGTTGCGCCTTCAGGTGTTCAGGCTGAACCACCTTGGCCAGAGCCGTTCCGGCCGTTACCTGCTGGCCAACTTCTACATCGAGTTCCTGCAAAACGCCGTCCGCGCCGGCGCGCACGTGCTCAAGCGATTCGAGCTGAGATTTCTTCAGGTCGTAAAGGGCGCGAAGCTGTTCCACCTTGGCCTGTTGTTCTTCCAGTTGGGCCTTGGCAGACGCCGCGCTGACGGCCAGGCGCTGCTTTTCGATCTCGTTGCTGGTTGCCAGAGCCTCGGCCTCAGCTTTTGACTCCCGGGCGTTCAGTTCGGATCCCAAACCGCGCTTGGCCAGCTCCGTGTCGCGGTCAGCATTGATCTGCGCCTTGATAAAGTCCGATTGCACCTGCGCGGCGTGGGCTTTCTGATCCAGCAGCGTGCTGTCCAGTTGCGCCTTGATGCTGTTGTACTCCGCCTCCGCCGCCTTCAATTGCCACTCCGCGTCGAGCGTGGATTGCTCAAGCTGCGGGTCGGTCAACTCCATTAAGACGGTATCGGCTTTGACAGGTGAGCCAGGCAGCAGAAGCCGGCGCACCACGCGGCCATCGGTCGGAGCGGGAACCACCAGAATGTCTTCAGGCACCAAGCTGCCCAGGCCGCGAACTTCCAACAGCATTGCGCCGCGTTCCACCGTGCCCGGCCACAGCGTCGCTCCGTCCACGCTGGGAGGGGCAGGCTTTAGGCGCGAAACCGCCAGGGTCACAGAGGCAACAGCCAAAAGACCAAAAACGATATAAAGAATCCGGCGAATTCTTCGCTTTTTGACTAAGTCCTCACGTCGAATATCCATGGAAAGGTCTCCACGCTGGATTTAGCACGGGGCATACCATTATCTGAAGACGCCTAACCTATTGATAATTAATAAATTAGACCGAGTTCAGCGGCTCGATTTTCGACCCATTGTGTTCGATTTTGGGATTGGGGTTGGCGATATCGGACAGGAGGAAAACGGATCAGAAAGCGCCGTGCGGAATTCTGAAAAGCTGCACCGCCCGTTCCGTATGGGCGATCCCACATCCTCCCGAGTAGGGGAGACTCGCACGGCCCGTGACGCTGCTGAACTGTTCGATTTCGGAAAGCGCAATCCCACAAGCGGACGCCGTGGGGCGTCCAGATCGAGCCTTCGCCAGTCCACATTCAATTGAATT
>JASIKV010000298.1 GCA_030049455.1 Terriglobia bacterium | reverse complement strand
GTAGATGTCGCTGCGTACAGTAACCTCCCGGCCCTCCAGTTGCTCCGGCGCCATGTAAGCCGGTGTACCGCTCCGAATATCGTAGCCTTGGATCCGGTCGGCGAGATTTGCCAACCCAAAATCCGTCATCACCGCGCGCCCTCGCCCGTCAAGCATGACATTGGCCGGCTTCAGATCTCGATGGAGCACTCCCTCCTGATGTGCCGCGGCCAAACCCGCACAAAGTTGGCGCGCAATTTCCAATGCTTTGTCGCCGGGCAGGCGGCCAATTCTTCGCAGCAGCGAGGCAAGATCTTCGCCGTCCACGTATTCCATGGTGAGAAACGTGTGCCCTTCGACTTCGCCAACGTCGTACACGCGACAGACGTTGGGGTGCGAGACGCGGCGCGAAATGCGGATCTCGTTGTGAAAACGCTCCACGACTTCAGGGTCCTTGTCCACAGCTGCCGGAACGAATTTGATGGCGACCGGTTGAGCAAGGGTCAGGTCATCGGCGCGATAGACTTCACCCATTCCTCCCGCGCCAAGCAAGGCAATAATTCGGTAGCGGCCTGCCAATAGAGTGCCCGGGGCAAAGCGGCCGTCGCTGGGGAGACTTACGGAACTGGGCGAACTGGCGGAGGATGCCGGGGGTTTGGGAGTTGGCACCCTCTGTGCCCGTGGAATCGGGCTGGGTGTGGCAGCGTCGGCGGTTACCATCGGGTCGGAATCAACAGCCGTGCCGCAATTCGCGCAAAAGCGGCCGGAGGCCGGTAAATCTGCCGCACAAGAATTGCACTTTGGCATGAATCATTCCATTGATTCGAGTGTGCTTCGTATCGCAGGCCGAGCTACACACCTTGAATGATACCGCCTGGTGGCTGGATCGACAACTTCCGCCTTTGCGAATTCGCAAGCCGCAAGAACCAATTTTCCGTTCATGCTTCAGCGCAGCCAACCTGCCCGCGGTTGCGCCGGCGCCGGTGCTCTACCACTCCTGCTAAGTGGATTGGCGTTGGGTGGAGCCGGTTTAGCTTGCGCCGGCGCGTGGGATCTCGCGTATAACGGCTCAGTGGTGCGATCCCCGAGAGCACCAGGGCAAACTCACCGATTTTGTCGTGAGTACTTCTGCACGTATTCCGGAACTTTGATTTCCCTGGGCAGGCGGTCGTCCGGTATCGGCGCGGACGGAGTCTGTTGCAGAGGGAGTACCCCAGCCCAAATGGGGAGAGTGTAATCCTCTTCGTCATCAAGGGGCGGGCCAGTTCGGACCTTGGCGGATACTTCCTTGAGCGGGATGGCCAGGACCGTGGTGGCTTGCAATTCCTTCTCCGTCGGATGCCGGACATCCTTCCAGCGTCCGGGCGCAATGTGTTCGGTGAGGATATCGAGCGCTTCCAACTTGGCCGAAGCGTCCTCCAGAATTGTGGCCTTGCCGAAAATCACAACGGACCGATAGTTCATGGAGTGATGGAATGCCGAACGGGCGAGCACCAGTCCATCCAAAATCGTTACGGTGACACATACGTCTTCCCCCTTGCCGAGGGTGCGAAGCATGCGGCTTGCGGCAGATCCGTGGACATAGAGTGTATCGCCACGACGGCCATAGCCGGTGGGAATCACCACCGGTTTGCCCTGCGCAATAAACCCGACGTGACATACCAGTCCCTCGTCAAGAATCCGGTAGACTTCCTCACGATTGTAGACACCCCTCTTCGGAAGGCGTTGTACCTGCGTTCGCTCTGTTGGAGCGAATTGGCTCATCGGATCAGGTTTGTTTGAATCCATAGTCTAATGAGATCTCCTCTGCTCATCGGGCGGTCCAGCCGCAATCGATGGGTACGGCTGAGCCCGTCATGCACTGCGCCACATCGGTCGAAAGATAAACCACCAACGCTGCGACTTCCTCAGGTTCCAGAAGTCGTTTCAGGGCCGCCGGCGCAGTCATTATTTTTTCGACAACTTCCTGCTCGGTCATGCCGTGATACTTTGCCTGGCCCGCGATTTGCTTTTCGGCGAGCGGGGTGCGGACAAAGCACGGACAAACTGCCACTGCTGTAATATTGTGAGGCGCACCTTCCAAAGCCGTGACTTTTGTTAACCCCAGCAGGCCGTGTTTTGCTGAAACGTATGCCGCCTTGAATTCCGCCGAAACCAAGGACTGCGTGGAACCCATATTGATAATCCGCCCTTTGCGCTGGGCTCGCATATGTGGAAATGCGTATTTCGTAGTCAGAAAGGGTCCGGTGAGCATGACGCCAATCAAGTGATTCCATTTTTCCACAGTAAATTCCGTAATGGGTGCGATGTGTTGCAATCCTGCGTTGTTCACGAGAATATCAATACGGGTATAGCGGTCGATGGCGGTACGAATGAGTCCTTTGACGTCTTTGACATCTGAAACATCGCCGAATTGAAATACCGCATCCCCGCCCGCGGCGGCAATGCTCCTGGCAACGTCCACGCCATTCTCCTTATCGACGTCATTCACGATGACTGCAACGCCTTCATTCGCCAGGGCGACGGCAATGGCCTTGCCCAAACCACTGGCCGCTCCCGTCACTATCGCCACCCGGCCTTTAAGCTGGTCATCGAATCTGGGGCGAGCCTTTTCCATCTCCAGGGTGTTGGTCGACATGAGCTTCTCCATCATTCCCGTGCGTATCGCGCCACGCGCACCCGCGCCGTAATCGCATGCGCCTGCATGCGCTCCGCTTCGCACTGCCTTTCCGTGACCTCACCAATTAATTTGCTTGCCGCAGGGGTCATCCTTTGATAGGTGACCGTCTTGAGGAATTTTCCCACCCACAGTCCTCCGGTATAGCGCGCTGCGCGGCTGGTGGGAAGGATGTGATTGGTGCCGATACATTTGTCGCCGTAAGCCACGGTCGTCTCAGCGCCCAGAAATAACGAACCATAGTTGCGAAGATTCACAAGATAATAATCCTGGTCGCTTGTCTGGATTTCCAGATGTTCGGGAGCATAGTCGTCCGCTATCGCGACTGCCTCCTGCCGGCCATCAGCGATATAGATTCTGCCGTTGTCACGCCAGGAGAGCGCCGCCACGTCCCGCGTGGGCAAAACCGTCAACTGCTTTTGGATTTCTTCATCGCAACGCTGCGCAAAGTCTTCACTGAAACAAATCAGGGCGAGCCCGCTATTCGGATCGTGCTCAGCCTGCCCCAATAAATCACAGGCTACCAGCGCGGCGTCGGCGGAATCGTCGGCGATAACCATGATCTCTGTCGGTCCGGCCAGCAGGTCGATTCCGCATCGGCCGTACAGTTGCCGCTTCGCCTCCGCAACGAATCTGTTCCCCGCTCCACACAGCATGTCCACGGGGGGAAAAACATCCATCCCAAATGCCATCATCGCAAATGCCGGAACTCCTCCCAGAATGAAAATCCGGTCGGCGCCGGCTTTCTTCATCGCGTTAACGGTTGCCGGAAAAAAGCCCTGACCTTTCACGGGCGGAGTGAATGCGGACACGTTCTTCACCCCCGCGACTTTGGCGGGAATGATGCTCATTTGCGCCGAACCAAACATGGGATAGCGACCGCCCGGAATATAGCTCCCCACGGAGTTGACTGGCACATGCCGGTGACCAAGAATCACGCCTGGCCGCGTTTCAACCTCAAGGTCGTGCATTGTGGCGAGTTGCGCCCGGGCGAAAGCGCGCACATTGGCTTGGCAGAAGTCGGTATCTTGAATGACGTGCGGGCCAACGGCCGCGACGGCCGCATCAATCTGTGCAGAACTCAGTTCAAAATTTGCGGGACTCCAGTCGTCGAATTTACTGCTGTATTCCCGAACCGCGTCCATGCCGCGCTTTTCCAGGTCAACGAGCATTTTCGACACGATCTCTGTGCACTGGGGATCGCTTTGAAACAGTCGATGGCCGCCCTCTTTGAAAACTCGCATGGCTTTAACCGGAGTCTGTTTCCTGTCCCTTCAAACCGAGATTCTTGAAGTTTAACCGGGATGGCACTTCTCGCATAGATGAAAAACCTGGCGTCTCTGTCGGAGAACTCGGTGAAGAACGCAACCTTTTTGGCGGCCACGGGTTCCAAACCTAGGGTGCATCGCCGGCGGCAGAGCGATTCTGCTAAAGTAGCGGTGTAAGTTTGGGCTACCACCCGGCTCGAACGGAATCGGACGCGTTGACGAGAGCGAGGCATAGGTCGTGTTGAAGCGGCAGCGAAGTTGGGTCACGATGGGAGTGGCGTTGTGGGCGTCAGCATGGATTGCGCTTGCCTGCCCTGCTCGCCTCCGGGCTGATCAGTTGCCCAGTGAGGCGCTCAACACTTTTCCGGCTGACACGCTTCAAGTCGCCTTCACCAACCTCGCGGATCTCCGATCATCCAGCGCGTATCCGCAAATCCGGCAGCGAATTCTTAGCCATCAATTGCACGCCTTTGAAGATTTCCTGCGCCCCATGGGCATTGATCCCGACAAAGATGTCGATGAAGTCATGTTAGGCTGGCGCGGGGAGGTCATGGGTCCTTCCGGATATCTGGGTCTGGCCGCGGGACGATTCCAACCCGACCTCATCCAGAAGTATTTTGAACAAACCAGCCTTCCGGTTCGCCAGTACAATGGCGCGAGCCTCTACGCCTTTGGGTCGGGAACCGATCCGGACGATTTATTCTTCACCTTCTTTGACAACACCGTCGCAGGATTTGGCCGGCTTGCCGACCTGAAGGCCATGATCGATGCCCGGCAGGGCGTCGCGAACGCGCTGAATTCCAACAATGATTACGTTGGTTGGCAAGGAGAGCTTGACGGTAGTGCGCCGCAATGGGGAATTCTGAATGGAAAGTCCGCTGCAAATCTTGCCGGCTTGTGGCTGGCGCCTTTCGGGCAGAAAACAATCGACTTGACCTCCCTGGCCCACTCCGTAAAAGCATTGCTGTATCGCGTTCAGTGGGACACGGGCTTTTCGACGCAACTCACCATGGTATGCGACAAGCCCGAAACCGCCTCGGGATTTGCGGGTCTGCTCACCCTGTTGCAGCGCTCCGCACCAGGTTCTACCACGGGCGGGGCAACGCTCCCTCCCATCCTTCAGAGCATTCAAGCCCATGTGGACGGCGCGCGGCTGGAACTTGATGCTTCGGGACCGCCGGAATTACTCGACCAGATCCTGCCTCGCGGCGGAAACTGAAGGCATCGAGCCTTTCAGCTCTTCTGAGGATATTTTTCGAGCAGTTCAACCAGGTTGCGCGAGCCCAAGGCTTCCGCA
>JASIKV010000031.1 GCA_030049455.1 Terriglobia bacterium | reverse complement strand
GGCACCGCCGAACTTGTCCCGCTATTGAACGAGGATGCGATCAGGTCGAAGGGATTGGAGTTGAAGCCCTGTGTGGCTGTGGCCGTGCTTAGCGCCGGCAATACCAGGCCCGCGGAGGTCAGCCCCCCGCTGAATGTCCCGGTTGTCCCACTCAGCGCCGCCCTGAAGTTAGCGGTCCCATTAACGTCCAATGTGGCTGATGGGTTTGTTATGGAGATCCCCACGCTGCCGATGGGGCTGAAGAAGATTGGTGAGATCCCAATGGTGGAACTGCCCGTGAACATGGCGGCAAAATTTGCTATGCCGGAGCCGGCGATGGCGCTCGCGCCGGATGTGTTCCCGGGCGGTTGAACGGGATTAGGCGGCGGGAAATCGATAGGCACCGGGACGGCTGCATCTAAGGCTGCGGGGTTTGCATTCGGGGCTAAGACGAAGGCGGTGGCGGGGAGTCCTCCCAGCGTGTCTGCATCGGAAGCCTTCAATGCATAGGGCACCGCCACCAGCAGCACGCGCGGCTGCTCGGGCGCACCCGGCAATTGCGGCTGCACTCCCAGCCAAAGCGCTTTGCTGTTGGTGAACAGATCCAGCGGCAGGCCGTTCGGTGAATTTGCGCCCAGAAGTGCCGTGTAGCGGCCCTGTGCGTCAAGCGTGAGGCTCTGGTTCTCCGTCCAGAGCGGATTCCCACCCTCCGGCAGTTCATACAGCGAAAACGTCGCGCCCACCGTGCCCGTGGCGGGACTGCCTGTGACATCGTTCACCAGACCGGAAAACCTGACCAAGCGCGGAACCGTTCCCGCTGCGGGTTGCGAAGCTGCCGACGGATTCGAGCCATCCGACACACTGGGATCGGACTGCTGTGCCTGCGATCGACAAGTCCAAAGCAGCAACACTAATACCGCCCAAACAAGAACGGATTCTCGGCGCATGGTAAACCACCCTTATAATGTCCCGATTGTTGGCTGTCGCGGGGCAAACCCAGCATTCGATTGCGGACTTCTCGTCCCCGAATTAACCAGGCGAAGCTCGACACTAATCCCCCAGGAGCGGCGGTTGTATGCCTCTCCGGAAGGCAAGCCTTCGTTTTGTACCTGAGGCTCAGTTTTGGAATATTGTTGCAGACGCTGCGTCTTGAAGCTTCGTAATACTAATATCCGCAGTTTGCACCTTGCCGTCCCCCCCTCGTACTTGTTCCACCGCCGCATCCGAAAGCTCACCCTCGGCCTGCGGAGTAACGCCTTTTTGGCTCTGACTTCCGCCAATCGTCTTGTTCTTTTCTTCTGCCATGGTTTTCTCCTCCATTAGGAATAAATTTCGACAAACCTAAACCCGCAGAGGCTGTTGATGGCGGCCCGCTCCCCCATCCGCAGGTGAACAGGCGATATTCAATTCTTTGGCGTCGGCGCCGTAAGTGAAGCCCGCAATCTTAACTGGTGGATGAGGTGTCGGTAGGCTTCAAATTGCTGTTCTACCTCCGCGTCACAAAGCTCACCGGCGGCCTGCGGCGCACTCCCTTGTTGATCCTGAGTTTCGGCAATCGCTACATCTTTTTCCTGTGCCATGGTTCTCTCTTCCTTCGTGAGTTTCGGCCAAAAGCCTTTCCAGGCCCCCAGACCTGCCTTTGGCCTGGGCCCGTCATTTGGGTCGGAATAATCCTTGCCCTTTACCATCGATATCGAAATTGAGAGGAAAAAGACGACAGGCAGGTGAAAGAATTTATTGGTGGAAAGCGGCAGGGTAAGCTGCGCCCGGAGAAATCTGGTTTAGCGATTGATGCAAAAGGAATTGCGCATTGGGAAGCTTGCTGTTCCAGTGGTTCCAGAGCTCCGCGCGCTGCCCCTCCAGGCGTTCGGCTTCATTGGCCTGCCCGTTTTGGCGGAGCAGAAGGGCAAGGGCGGTCCAGGTACGCGAAATGCAGGTGGCATCGCGCAGGTCGTTTTGCGGGTCGGGCCCCCAAGCGATCAGCTTGTCCAGAAGTTCATGGTATGCCGCAAGGGCCTGGGCGGTTTGGCCGGTCTCGGCGTACTCGTCGGCCTGGGCCCGGAGCACATGGTCGGCGGCGCTCATGGGCTCTATGGCGCCGGCGGGGTATAGGTGACTGTCTCGCAGGAGCCGAAGGGCCTGCTCGACTCGCCGGCGGCCATCCTGGGCATGCCCAGTCCACCTTGCGGCGTAAGAAGAACCGGCCAGCAATTCGGCGGCAAATGTCTGAGTACTGACATTGGTTTTAGCTTCGTGAATGCGTGCAAGCGCGTGATCGTAGACGGCCAGGGCCCTCTGAGGATCGCTATGGCGGAGAATGTTGCCGATTTCCAACCCATGCTCCGCCACGGTCCGACGGCTCAAATAATCGATGGGGTCCAATTTCGCCAGATCCTCACCGATATTCATTCCCTTTTGGAAGGCCGCAAGCGCCTCTCGACTTCGGCCGAGGCTTGCTTCCGCATCCTGCTTTCCCAGAATCATGCCCTCCGACAACAAAGCGTTGGCCAGATTGACGCGCATCGCGGCGTGCCCCCCGGCCGCTTGCGCTTCCTCAAGTTCAATCGCCTTTTGGGCGCTCTGTAACGCTCCGTCCAGATCCCCCGTCTGCCATTGCGCAATCACGAGTGCGCCCAGAATGCTGCCTTCGGTTCGATGAGCGGAGGCATTCGGTTTCATGATTTCCAGAGCGCGCTGACTGGCGCGGACAGCCTTGTCGAAATGCCGCGAACTGTCGTAGCAATAGGCCACATTCAATTCAAAGTAGGTCATGGCATAAATATCGTGCGGGTCTATCTTGCTGAGGTGCATGTAGCGCTCGATCCGCTCCGATGCGATGTCGGCCCAGGCTGACTCATCCACCCGGCGATTCCGCTCGTCGGCGATGGCCATGTGATCGTGCGCAATGGTCGCTGCCAGCAGCAATCCCCGCAGATTCGTGGGATCGGCTTTTAAGACTGACTGGACGAAACCCTCGGCCTTTTCAAGACTCGCCTCCGCCTCGGCGAACTGGCCGAGATTGGGCGATGTGGGATCCCCTTGCGCGTGCGCCACCCGCACATAGGCTAAGGCGATATCAAGCGCCAGGTCTTTGTCGCCATGAACGTCGCTTCCCAGCGAGGTAAGGTATTGCAGCGAATCCGTCACCATTTGCATCCGCACGCTCGTAGAACCGGGCAGACCGCGGATCCGGTCGTCGAGCGCTATAAAATTATTGGCCAGTTGGCGAACCTGCTCAAACCGTCGCTCGGCAATCTTGCGCTCGCGATTTGCAATCAGCAGTCCCGCGGACAGGCTTCCAATCACCAGCGCCAGAGCGGCGGCGGTTAAACCCACGACGGTGCGATTGCGGCGCAAAAATTTGGCGGTGCGATAGGCGATCGTGTCCGGCCGGGCGCTGATGGGCTCGTGCGCAAGGTAGCGGCGAATGTCATCCGCAAACGCCGCCGCCGAGCTGTAGCGTTCCTGCGGTTTCTTTTTCAGAGCCTTGGAGGCGATGGTGTCCAGATCGCCCCGCAGCAGCCGGTGAAGCTTCTCAGGAGCGCTCGACCGATCGGCGGCGGCTTTCGTTGCGGTTTCCGCGTTGCTTCCGTCCGCGGCGACGGCCCGCGAAGGACTCTGAGTCTCAGTCTCGACGATGGCCTTGATCAAGTCGGCGGGTGAGTGCGGTCCGGCGCCGGCCGGGTGCTGCCCCGTCAGAAGCACGTACAGCAGGACGCCGGCGGCATAGACGTCGGTGGCCACGGTGATGGGACCGCCGGTAACCTGCTCCGGGGCTGCGTACTGCGGAGTCAAGGCGGCTCCGCCTTCGCGGGTAAGCTGCGTCGCCGCTCCTTCTGAACGCTCATCCTCCAGCAATTTGGCGATGCCGAAATCCAGCAGCTTTACCTCGCCATCGGCGCCCACGAAGACGTTGGAGGGCTTGATGTCCCGGTGGACGATCAGGTTCCCGTGCGCGTGCGAGACCGCCGAGAGCACGTCCAGGAAGAGCCGAAGACGCTGGTCCACGTCCAGCCGCCGCTGGTCGCAGTAGGCCACGATGTCCAGGCCCTCGACATATTCGAGAATTAGAAAGGGTTGTCCGCCCGGGGAAACGCCCGCGTCAAGAAGCCGGGCAATATGAGGATGCGCCAGGCGGGCGAGGATCGTCCCCTCGCGCTTGAAACGCTCCCCCCCGGTGTGACCGAGGAGAGGGACGCGCAGGACCTTGACTGCGGCGCGGCCCTTGAACCTCCCATCGCTGCGCTCCGCCAGCCAAACGCTACCCATTCCCCCTTCCCCGATCAGCGAAACCAGGGTGTATGCGCCCAGGGAATTCCCGGCCATCGTGATTTCTGCGGGCAAAATGGGCGCAGGCCCTTTTTCCAGGAACTGCTCTTGCGACAGCACTTGATGCTCACGGAGCAGGCTTTCCACGTCTGAAGCCAAGGAGGAGTCTTTTGCGCGCAGGGACGCGAGCCAGCCGGCGCGCTCCTCGTCTTCCATCCCCAGCGCCTCATCCAAGTAAGGGCTGATTCTTAGCCACCAATCCGGGTTATGAGTGGCCACCTTAGCCTCACTGTAATGCCGGCGCGCGAAGCTTCCGATGCAGGTAAATGCGCGCCTTGTCCCACTTCCGCTGCACCGTCCGCTCTGAAACTCCGCGCATGACGGCGATCTCTGCGAAAGAGAAGCCGCAGAAGAACTTAAGGTCCACAATCTCCGAGAGCGAGGAATCGACCTTGGCCATCTCGTCCAGAGCCTCGCTAATGGGGGTGAGTTCCCGCTCGTCGGCCAGTCCTTCCGCGGGTTCGGCCCCCAGCCGCGTAATCTGGAATTGCCCGCCGCGCTTTACCGCACAGTTCCGCCGGGCGTGATCAATGATTAACCCGCGCATCACCCGTGCCGCATACCCCATGAAGCGCGCCCGGTCGGGAAACTGTGGGCCGGTGCGCGCCGCCATGCTCAGGTACGCTTCGTGCAGGAGGGTCGTAGCCCCCAGGCTCACGGGTGTCCCTTGCCGCGCAAGCTCCAGTTTGGCGAGACGATGCAGCTCAGCGTACAAAGCCGCGAACAAGGCCTCCCCCGCGCCGGCCTCACCCCGCTCAACTGCCGCCATTAGGGATGAGAGCGTCGCCTCTGCCTTCTCTGCCATAGGAATGCCAATGGTTATAAGAAATTTGTCCGATAAGCCCCGTATTCGACCTAATCTACAAGACCAGAGGGGTGCGGTCAAGCATTCGCGGTCTCATGCGGTGTCTCAGTTTGAAATTTGCGGCTGGCTCGACGGCGTTCCGATATTGTAGCGCGGGTGTCACCACCTGCGACCCATCGGTGAATGGCAAAAACGCGCGTGTCCCGCCGCTGTGGCATGGGCTTCCAGCCCATGGACATGGCCAGTATGGCCATGCCACAAGTCGCGGGTGGTCCCGCCGAGGCGGGACGCGTTACAGAATTCAACCTGAGACATTACCAGGTTTCAATGGGAGTTGCGCGGCTACCAGGTTTCACTTACAATTCCCCCCAGTCCCCTCGGTTGGACCCGGCACGGGTCTCCTTAATTGTCACTGCGCGCTCTTGATGAAGGGCCTGAAATCTTTGCGAAGGAGGCAGCAATGAAAACAAAATCGGACATTTGCATAAAGTCGATTGCGCCATTCGCGGTGTTGATTCTGGCGGGTGTTTTGCCGGGGTGCGCAAGCAAGCCCGCGCCCATGGAAAGCTTCTCCAATGCGCCAAAACCCCGGGCCTCGCGGCCCAATATGACGGAGGCGCGGAGGCTGAGCGCCGGCGCCAACAAGTTGGTCGACGCCTTGACAAAACCCACTGAAACTTTTCACTTTTCCTTCAAAGGCGAGCAGAACCTCAATGACAAGTATCCGGAGGACAAGACCCAATCCCCCAAAGTCGGCCCCGTGACCCTGGAAATGGATGTATCTCCTGAGGTGCGAAACATCGTTGAAACTCGAGGGGAAACCCGAACCACCACCCGGGTGGCCAAAACCGACGAAGTGAATAATGCCATGGCCAACCTGGCGCTGCTGGGGGTGATGAGTGAGGTGAATTTTTCCATTGCCCTCGGTTCGGCTGTAGCCTCCTCCCCGAGCAGCGACGCGGTGGGAACCGTTCCTGCGGATAAGTTTACCTTTGACACCTCGCAAGCCAATCCCACCCAGAAAACCGCCCTGGACATCGCGCGCGCCATGCTCACGACCATCCAGAATACGAAAGGAAGCGCATGGATCGCCCGGGATTCCGGCCGGATGATCAAGTTCAATATCGACACCGACTACGAGGGCAAGGACGGCCATGCCTGGAAGGAGCACTACGAGGGTGATGTGACTCCCAAGTAGATTCCCTGTTAACTTACATATCTAGCCTTTGTTGAGCCAAGGTCGCCGCGGCGGGGGGAGAGTGCAGGGCCTGCCCCTCCACCGCCGCCCTGCCCCCTTTTTTCGACTTTGAATTCTTGCCTTCCCTTCCGTGCTGTGCTACTTTCAAGGGGTGAGGAGAATGCGATTCCCAGCGAAGGAACCGCACCTTCACGCATGTTATCTTATGAGTTAAGCTGAGGTGACGCGCCAGTTTCCGCCCCGGCAGCATGGGCCAGCATGGAAGTCCGATTTCCGAGTGACGAGCGTCCGCCCGCCTGGAAGATTGCATTCCTTCAGTACGTTATTGCTGCAAGCTTCCTGGGCTTGCTGATCGGGTACTGGCGTCTGCAAATAGGAGAGCACGCCCTCTATCAGGATCTGGCCGACAAGAACCGCACGCGCAACCTTCCGGTCATCGCGCCGCGGGGAAAAATCCTGGACCGTGAAGGCCGCGTGCTGGTCGACAATTTCCCGGCCTTCACCGTTCTCCTGTCGCGTGAAACGGGCGCTGCGCTCACGCCGGAGCGCATCGCGGGAATCGCGCGCGGCATGCAATTGGACCCTGAGGAAGTCAAGCGCTCGCTTGACCACGCCGCCAGCCTGCCGCGTTTTCTGCCCATACTTCTGAAGCAATCAGCGACACTCGAGGATATTTCGTTCATTGAGGCCCACCGCGTGGAATACCCGGAACTGGATATGATTCCCGACCAGCAAAGGCTGTATCCGCTGCACGAGATGGGCGCGGCGCTGCTGGGCTACGTCGGCGAGGTGCCGGAGGACATGATTGCCAAGCTCGGGTCTTCCTACCGGCCGGGCGACGTGATGGGAAAATTCGGTGTGGAGGGTGAATACAACCAAATCCTAACCGGCCGAGACGGTTCGCGGCGCGTGGTAGTGAATAGCCGCGGTCAGGAAGTAGGCGAATTGTCCGAAAAAAACCCCGAAAACGGCAAAGACCTGCGCCTGACCATTGACCTGGATCTGGAAAAAGCGGCCGAAACGTCCATGGGTGAACGCCCCGGAGCGGTCGTGGCGCTTGACCCGCGCACCGGGGAAGTTCTGGCCATGGTCAGCCACCCTTCATTCGATCCCAATGATTTTGCCAAACGCATCGACCCCAAGGAATGGGACGATTTGACCAATGACCCCATGAAGCCGCTCATGAATAAGGCGATTCAGGCGCAACTGGCGCCGGGCTCCGTGTTCAAAATTGTCATGGCCACCGCCGCGCTCGAAACCAAAACCATCGATCCGGACTTCATTGTTCACTGCGCCGGTGTCGCCACATTTTACGGGCGTCCTTACCACGATTGGGTATTTGAAAAGCACCAGTCTCACGGCGCCGTAAACGTTCATTCGGCCATTCGCGAGTCGTGCGACATTTTTTTCTACACGGTCGGGAAGATGATGGGGATCGACAAGATCGACTATTATGCGAAGGGGCTGGGCCTGGGTGCGAAAACGGGCATCGACTTGCCCGGGGAGGCGCCGGGCCTGATTCCTTCGCCCGAGTGGGTGGAGCGCGTCTTCAAGCACAAGTGGTATGCAGGCGCGACCATATCGGTGGCCATCGGCCAGGGCGCGGTAGTAGTAACGCCGCTGCAATTGGCCCACACCATCGGCGGGATCGCCAGCGGTGGAATTTTTCCTCGTCCGCACGTGGCCTTCCAGGACCAGTTGCGCGCTTTGGGGGACGATCCTCCCGATGATTCTCCCCAGGACTTTCACCTGGATGAGAATACCGTAACCGCCGTCAAGTCCGGCATGTGGGCGGTCGTAAACGAGGGCGGCGGAACGGGCGCTGCGGCGCGTTGCCCGGAGGTCCAAATATCGGGAAAGACCGGCACGGCGCAGGTGGTGAGCCAGGAGTTGCAGCAATCGGCGAAGACGGGTGAGTACAAAAACACCGCCTGGTTTGTGGGTTACGCGCCGGCGGATAAACCGGAAATTGTGGTGGCGGCGCTCGTCCAACGCGGTGAGCACTCCGCCGTGGCGGTGCCCATTGTCCGCGACGTGATTAAGGCCTATTTTGACAAGAAGCTAGGCAATAAGCCTCCTGGGAATCAGCTTGAAACCCAGGCGAAGGCGCAGGGCCAGATTCCGCCGGCAAGCACTCATGACCGGCTCCACTCCGGCGGGCGGTAATCATCTTGAGGTTCAGATTTGGGCAGACCCTTTCGAACAAGTGATATTGACTGGTTCCTTCTGGGACTGGCGCTGGCCATCGCCATCATTGGCGTTGTTGAAATCTACAGCGCCACTTTGCACTCGCCGCTTGCGGGCCTGTACAAGAAGCAGATTTATTGGATCATTTTAAGCTGCATCGTTGCGCTGCTCGCAAGCAGGCTGGATTACCACATCGTCCTGGAGCAAACCCCCTGGCTTTATGGGATTTCCCTCCTGCTGCTGGTTGGCCTCCTGGTTGCCGGCCATCGCATTGCCGGCACTCGCCGCTGGATGCAAATCGGCTCCATGAGTTTCCAAGTGTCAGAAATCGTCAAGTTGATTATAATACTGGTTGTGGCCGCCTACTTCGCCGACCGGCGCAACAAGGCGGTTACCTGGGGAGACTTGGTAAAACTGGGGTTCTTCGCCGCAGTTCCGGCGGTCCTGGTGGCCTTGGAGCCCGACTTGGGCACAGCCTTAACTTTCATTCCGATCGTGGCAGCCGGAGTTCTGTTTGCGGGAATTCGCTGGCAAGATGTCGCCATTCTCTGCCTGGCGGGCATCCTGGCGTTGCCGGTAGGATATCATTTTCTTAGACCTTACCAGCGCGAACGCTTGATGACCTTTATCCATCCTACTCAGAAGACCCAAACCTCCAGTTACCAGGTCACACAGACCAAGATTGCCATCGGCTCAGGCGGCTTTTGGGGAAAGGGATTGGGAAATGGCTGGCAGGGTCGGCTGGGATTTATCCCTGTAGCCCGCGCCGACTCGATATTTGCCGCCCTGGCCGAAGAACAGGGATTTGTGGGAACTCTGCTCGTGCTGTTGTTGTATTTTGCTCTGCTTCTCCGTTTGCTCGATGGAGCGCAGACGGCGCCGGACCGCGCGGGGGCTTTTCTCCTGATCGGTCTCGCCGCGGTTTTGTTTTTTCAAGTCGTCATCAACACGGGGATGATGATCGGAGTCTTCCCGATTACCGGCATCCCCTTGCCGCTCATGAGTCAGGGCGGCTCCTCCTTGCTCTTTACGTTCTTTGGCCTGGGGCTGGCCATGAGCGTAAAAGCCCGGCGCTTTGTCAATTGAAGATGGCCCTCTGGCCGTGTGACCGGGATTGTGAAGCGGGGTCAAGCGGTGCAGGATCTACGAAGATCAGCCGGGAGTTCTTGCCGGCGGGTTGCCAGCCGCATGAGTCCAATGGGAAGCGCGTTCGAGAGCGCGTCTTGGAACTCATCCGGTGCTGACTTTTTCGGTCGAGGCAGGATCAATCGTCGCCCCCGCGACGCTCGGCCGCTCAGGAACGCTGTTGGCAGATCTCCATCATCGGATGGATTGATTCCCCGGCGTTCCGGAAATGGGAGTTTCCATGTCGAAGGAGATGTATATTTCCTCGTCTCCGCACGAGACGAAGGTCGCAGTGTTGGAAGACGACCAACTGGTCGAAGTTTATTTCGAACGCGACACTGACGTGGGCCTGGTGGGTGGGATTTACAAGGGCCGCGTCAACCGCGTCCTGCCGGGCATGCAGTCGGCGTTTGTGGATATCGGTCTTGAACGCGACGCCTTCCTGTACGTTTCCGACTTTTTCTACGAGGACCAGGAAGAGTACGACAAGGTTTTTGAGGAAGCGGAAGCGCGCGCCTCCAAGCTTACGACGCAGCAGGCTGAAGTGGCTGTGGTGGCGCCCCCCGTTTCCGCCCCGGCCGAAACTGCGCCTGCCGAGGCAACAGATGCTGCGCCAGGCGGAGCCGCGCCCCCAGCCGCGCCTGCTCCGGCGGACGCGGTCCCTGCAACTGCCGCTCCCCCCGCCCAGGCTCCCTCACCCCAGGTCCCTCGCGAGGGACGAGGGGACCGAAGGCCCTTCGATCGCGGCCGCGGACGTCGCCGCCGCCATCGCGGACGGCACGATTTCGGCGACAGCCGCCACGGTGACCGCCGCACTCCGCTCCCTCCGCGCCCGGAGGAGTCAACTTCGGAAACTCGCGCCTTTGAAATTCTTCCGGGCGAGTCGCTGGCGAAATACAGCCACGCTGCTCCGCCCTCGCACGATGAAGTGCGAAACGAATTCCCCGAAAGTCCTTTATCGGAAGCGGGCGGCGAGGCCGAGGATTCCCACGAGACTGTCGCCAGCCTTTCCGGTCAGACCGATGAGCAAGCGGGCAGCACCGCCTCGGTGGACTCGGTCACAATCACCGAAGAAGTCTCGCTCGCAGGCGAGTCAGCTTCCTCCGCGGTTGAACCCGTACCTCCAGTTGCCGCTGAGGCACACGTAGAGCACGTGGAATCGATTCACGACGCCCGCCACCCGGATGCCGCACTTCCTTTTACCCCCGGCGTCATTCACAACGCAGCGCCCCCTGCTGTTACCGAGGATTCGCCGGCCGAAATTCTCGATGCGCATGTTCCCGAAGCAGAATCGTTCTCCTCGCAGTCGCCGGCGGAAGCTGCGGAGTCCGAATCGGAAGAGCCCATCACCATGGAATTTGCGGAAGCGGAATTTGTCTCCGATGCCGGCGACTCCTCCGCCGATGAGCAGGTCTTCGCCGAAGAGCAGGAAGGCGAGGGGGAGGAATCCGTGGAGGGCGTTGAGGAGCCACCCGCCTTTGACGGCCCCATGCCCGGCGAGGTGATTTCCGGAAGCGCCGGCGAGGGCCAACCCGCCACGTCGGAAGCAGGCGCGGGCAGTGAAATTGCCGCAGCGGGCCCCGGGGCGGGCGGCGACCGCTCCTACACCCTGCGCGAGCCCAATCAGCGCCCGCGTTTCGCTCCGCGCCACCGCCGCGGCCGGCGAGGGCAGGGGAGCGGGCCGCGCCATTCCTTCAAACCGCGCGAATCCTCTCGTCCGGGCGGCAACAGCCATCCCGTGCAGATTTCCGAAGTCCTGAAGGAAGGCCAGGAAATTCTGGTGCAGATCGCCAAGGAGCCGCTGGGAACCAAGGGCGCGCGCATCACCTCGCACGTGGCCCTGCCCGGCCGCTACCTGGTCTTCATGCCCACCATCGACCACATCGGCGTGTCGCGCAAGATCGCTTCCGAAGAGGAGCGCCTCCGCCTGCGCAACATCATTCTGGAAAATCGCGGCTCGCTCACCGGCGGATTCATCGTCCGCACTGCGGGCCAGGGACGTTCGGAGGAGGAATTCAAGGCCGACTTGAAATTCCTCTCCACCCTGTGGGCGGAAATTCGCTCCAAATCGGAGCGCCTGAAGGCCCCGGCGCTGATTCATCGCGACCTCGACCTTGTGCAGCGCCTGCTGCGCGACCTGCTGACCCCGGACTTCAAGTGCGTGCGCGTGGACAGCGAGATTGACTACGAGCGCGTGCTCGACTTCGTGAATCGCTGCCAGCCCGTATTGGTGGGCAAGGTGAAGCTCTATACCAGCGACACGCCGCTCTACGAGGAGTTCGGCATTCAGGCGGAGCTTGACAAGGCCCTCAAGCCCAAAGTGTGGCTCAAATCGGGCGGATACATCGTCATCAATCAAACGGAGGCGCTGGTGGCTGTGGACGTCAACACCGGCAAGTACGTGGGCAAAACCAACCGCCTGGAGGACACCATCGTCAAGACCAACATCGACGCGGTCAACGAAATCGTCCGCCAGGTGCGTTTGCGCGACCTGGGCGGAATCATCGTGATCGATTTTATCGATATGGATGAGCGCCGCAACCGCGCGCGCGTCGTCCAGGCGCTGGAAGAGGCCCTGCGCGGCGACCGCGCCCCCACCAAGGTCATCTCCTTCCACGATTTCGGATTGGTGGCCGTCACCCGCAAGCGCGTCAAGCAGTCGCTCGAACGCACCCTCTGCGAGCCCTGCGATTACTGCTCCGGCGCCGGCTGGGTGAAGTCCATCAATACCGTCTGCAACGAGATTCTGGCCGAAGCGCGCAAGATGGCGAAAGGCATCGACGGCAAGATCCTGACGCTGCGCGTCAGCCCGGGCGTGGCCAAGGCGCTCAAGTCGCGCGAGGGCAGCCTGATCGCCGAGCTCGAATCGCTGACCAGGAAGGAAATCCTGATCAAGACCGATCCGATGATTCATCAGGAACGGTTTGAGATTTTCTAGCGAATCCCCGAATTGATGCGGGTTGCTAGCCTGCGCCACTTCTCTCCGTGTTGTCGCGGACTTCGCGTGTTGAAATCTTTTGCGGTCCGTCAGAGCCTCCACTTGCCAATGCGTACACACTAGTGTACACTTTTTCGTAGGGGAGGCATACCATGAGCACCATTAAAGTGGGCGTGAGGCAGTTTCGCGAGCGGATTGCGAGTTTCCTGGAGGCTCGTGACCCGGTGGCGGTGACGCGGCGCGGTGAGACTCTGGGCGTCTACGTACCTACGCGGCGAAAAAGACCACCCACTGCCGACCCTTCAGAACTGAAAGCGGCAGCGGACCGGCTGGCCGCGGCGCTGCTGGACATGAACGAAGAGGATTTGGTGGCGGAATTCAAGCGCCGGCGCCGGCAGCGAAGGGGTGCGGCGCGCTGAAATGATCGTTCTTGACGCCAACATCCTGATCCGCGCAGTGCTGGGACGCCGCGTCCGGCAAATCATCGAGAAGTATGCGCCACTAGGAGTCCGATTTTACACCCCCGACTTTGCCTTCAATGAAGTGCGTAGGCACCTGCCGCCCTTGCTTAAAAAGCAGGACAAACCCGATATGGACGTGCCGCTCGCCCTTCAATACCTACAAGGCCTTATTGAACCGGTTGGCCGTGATCTTTACGGCTCCTTTGAAGGCGATGCGCGGCGGCGTCTGCGCGGCCGCGATGAGAATGATTGGCCTGTCATCGCTACTTCGCTCGCATTAGCCTGCCACATTTGGACTGAAGATGCGGACTTTTTCGGAACGGGTATTGCGGTGTGGACCACCAGTCGCATTGAAATTTTCCTCGAGGCTCAGGTCAAGTCGCCGGAATGAAGAACGGGATCATTTTCGGGATCCGGTTCCTGGGACGTTTGCTCCCGCTCGAACGTCTTCTCCCCTCCTAATTCTCCGACGGCTTCTCCACGTGGTCGATCACCAGGACCTTCACAGCCGCCTGGCGCTTCACCAGCTTTAGGCCAAGCTGGTCTTTCAGGGCTTTTTGAAACGTAGGCCCGGCGGAATCCGTCGGACTCTCCTCAGCGGACGGAGCTGAGCCGGTAGGTGCATGGGACCATTCGATTTTGAAATCATATTTGCCGCTTAGTCCGGTTTGATCCACCAGAGTGCGCCCCAGCCACTCGACCCTTTCCAGACCACTCGTGACAATCACCATGGAGACATTTCGCGCGCCAACCCGGCGCTGATGGTTCGGCAGGTCAATCTCATCAATGAATCCGCATTTGAAAGGGAACGGCTTCGCTCCATTTTGCCCTGCGCCGCCTGCCGGAACTGCGCCTGTGGAATCGCAGGGAGGGCCCTCGCTGTGCGGACGCAAGGCGGGACCGGTTTTTCCCGGCTGGATGAGCGTCAGGGCCAA
>JASIKV010000297.1 GCA_030049455.1 Terriglobia bacterium | reverse complement strand
TGGCCGGACGCGCGGGTGAGAGTTATGGCGCGCGTTCGAGCTCAACGGCTGCAGGCCGCGCCTATTCAGGGTCGGCGGGAAATGGCGCTTCCAGCGGTTACCGCGGGTTCTCGGGCGGAAATACCGGCGCACGCGGGCCGTCGAGCTTCCAGCGGAGCGGTCCGGCATCGGGCACGCAATATAACTGGCAGCGCTTCGCAAGCCCTAGCCCCTATGGTGGCGCTGGAAGCGGCTCCGGGCAGTCCTCGCAGCGTAGCGGCGGATTCCAAGGGTACTCGAACTCGTCGAGATACTCTTCCGGCAGTTCTTCGCGGCCCTCGCTGAACCTGAATCGGCCGATTATGCAGCAGCGCGCCCCGAGCAGCGGATCCAGCAGCGGGCGCACCTCGTCAGCGCCGCGCAGCAGCGGTGGAGGCAGCCACTCCTCAGGTGGCGGTCATTCCTCCGGCGGAGGCCACGGCGGCCATAGCGGAGGACGCCGATAAGGCTTAACTAAGCTCACCTACAACAGGGGCTGCGGCAGCAACCTCAACTCAATTCCCCGCCGCCCCTGCCCTCCTCTTCCAGTACCCTGGCAAAACCCGCTCATCGTAGATTTCTCCCATAGTTCAAAATAGGCGGCATTGGCACGCGGACGGTTTGGGTACCGGTGACCCGGGCGTGGGCTTGAGTTCACACTGCATGGCCCTGCAATTCCTTGAGCCCCAGGCGGGCGACGATTCCGCCCCTTTGGGGCTCGGCGGGATGGCATAGCAAGTAGCGTGTCGATGAATCGCATTGCGACGCTAGAATCGCATACATGAACCTCAATGTATGCGCCACCCGCGGCGTGATGCGCCATCAATTCCCCAGCACCAATGCCAATGCTTCCGTAAACGGCTGGCCTTTGTATGCCCAGTTTCGGGTATCGATGTGGGTGACTCCCGGGCGGACCAAGTGCGGGCGTTCGGCGGCGGTGGTAGCCGCACTTTGACTTCCTCCACACCTCTTCACGGGGGACTATACCCCGCTTTACGTCGCCATTATGGCAAGGTAAACTCGCCGGTACGAGGGCCTTTGGGCGAGCGCGGTTCGCTCCCAAGCGGGGGCTTTGTGGGGGGCTGTGGAGTGCGATTTCCATGTCCGTACCTAGCGGGCGAAGTAGAGCTTACCGAAGAGAGAGAAAAGCACGTCGGGGACCGCCACCCGGAGCTATTGCCCAAGATCCGCGACCGCATTCGTATAACACTGGCGGATCCCCAAGAGGTCCGGCGGAGCGCCCGCTCCGCGGATGCCCGCTTGTTCTCGCGCTGGTTTGATGACATCATGGGTGGGAAGCATATTGTCGTGGTGGTTGTAAGCGAACGCAGGCCTCGTCGCCACTGGGTGATAACCGCATACGCAGTCAGCAAACTCGGGCCAGGGGTGGTGGAATGGACGCGAAGTTGACCTTTAAGTACGACCGGAAAGCCGACATCCTGCACATTGACAAGTGTGCGCCGTATTCTGCCCAGGAATCGGAGGAATTGGGTGATGACGTGGTGGCGCGCCTGAATCCCACCACGCGTGAGGTGGAGAACCTGGAAGTGATGTTTTTCTCAACGCGCCTCCTGCGGAGCGACCTCTTTGAATTGCCCGTCACCGCGGACCTGCGCTTGACAGCACGCTAATCTGAAATCACCGATGTGGCGGCAACTTCGCGGTCGCGCTCCGAGAGCGGTTTCGCCGCAGCCTCTCAGTTCCCCAAGCGCAATTCTCTACTGCCTCTCAATTCCCCAGCACCAGCGCCAATGCTTCCGTAAACGTCTGGCCCTTGTAGGCCCAGGTTCGGGTATCGATTTGGGTGACTCCGGGGCGGACCAGGTGCGGGCGTTCAGCGGCAGTGGTGGATTCGATTCGCAGTTCGACGGGGCCTTTCATTGTGAAGGGCTTGATTTCGCTCAGGCGCTCAACGGCGCGGCGGGCTTTTTGGCTGATTAGCGTATGGGCGGTTGGAGCGGGGAGCATGTAGCCGGCGCCGCGACTGACTCCGGACTTCACTTCCGCGCACTCGCCGTTGGGAACCAGGTCGAGATACTCCTTGCACGCGGCGGTATCACCCGAGAGCATGATGGTGGGGATTCCTCTTTCGCCCGCGACCATCACCCAGGTTCCGATTTCCCCGATGGGCTTGCCGTTGGCCCACCAGTTCTGCACGTCGCCGGCGCTCATGGTGTGGGTCAGGATGCCGTCCTTGGCTCCGGCCATGGCGTGCTGGCCGATGAAGATCAGCGCGCTTACCGATTTGTCAAAAGGCTGCGCAAACGGCACGGGCGAGCCCTGCAGCAGGCGCACTCGCGGATCGATGTCGGCCACGGAGAGCGTGCGGCCGCTATCGTGCCCGTCCCACACGATTACATCCGTCGCCCCACCCGCAAACAGGCCGTCCACCGCGGCATTCACTTCGCCTGTCTCCAGCTTGCGCGATTCCTCCCAGCGCGGGCTGTTCCAGGGCTGGCACTGAAGCTCAATGCTAAAAATTCCGCTCACGCCTTCCATGTCCGTGATCATCAGAATCTTTTTGCCCTTCGGCGACTGGCCCATCGCCGCAATTGCCACTCCCGTGATTAGCATCGTCCCCAACATTACACGCAAAATGATTTTCGGCATCATGCCCTCCTGAGGGGATGATTCTAACCGATGTGCCAATCGCTTCGCGCATTCAGTTGACGGGTGTGCCCCTGCGTATAGAATAGAAACCATGCCTGCAAAGCTCAAGCTCCTGGCGGAAACCACGGCTCCGGTGGAAGAGATTGCTCAAATCATTCACGCCGAGCATGGCGATCCGTTTCACATTCTTGGCATGCATCGCGTGGATATCAAGGGTAGACCGGGCGTGGCGGTTCGCGCGTTTCTGCCGAATGCCAAGAACGCCTGGGTGGCACGCCAAGGCGTGCATCCGCCTTCGAAGGGCGGTGGGGGCGGAGTTGACGCAGTGCCGATGCAGCGCATCCATTCGGACGGGTTTTTCGAAGCGGTTTTTCCCGATGAAGCGAACCTCTTCGCATACCGCCTGCGCGCGGAGGATGGCGCGCTGCGCGAGTTCGAGGATCCTTACCGGTTCCCTCCCGTACTCTCCGACTTCGATATTCACCTTCTGGTCGAGGGCACGCACCACAAATCTTACGAGCGGCTGGGCGCGCACGTGACGGAGATGGGCGGCGTGCGCGGCGTTTCGTTCGCCGTGTGGGCTCCCAACGCGCAGCGAGTGAGCGTGGTGGGCAACTTCAACGGCTGGGACGGCCGGCGGCACTCGATGCGCGTGCGCGGCGGCAGCGGCATCTGGGAGATTTTTATTCCCGGCCTGCGCGAGGGCGAGCTGTATAAATTTGAAATCAAGGGGCGATACCTGAACTACCTCGGCGTGAAGAGCGATCCATTCGGTTTCTGCACGGAGCGCCGGCCCAACACCGCCTCCATTGTGTACGATTTGAACCGGTACAAGTGGAACGACCAGGCCTGGATGGCCGAGCGGCAAACACGGCAGGCTCTGGGCGCTCCCATGACGATTTACGAAGTCCATCTGGGCTCGTGGCGGCGGTCGCATGATGATGGCGGTGTGCTGAACTATCGCCAACTCGCCCGCCAGTTGGCGGATTACGCGGCCGAGATGGGCTTTACGCATGTGGAATTGCTTCCGGTAATGGAGCATCCGCTGGATGAGTCGTGGGGCTACCAGACCACCGGATATTTCGCGCCCACCAGCCGCCACGGCACTCCGGAAGATTTTATGTACTTCGTCGATCACCTGCACCAGCGCGGCATCGGCGTGATTCTGGATTGGGTGCCCGCGCATTTTCCTGCGGACGCGCACGGCCTGGCATTCTTCGATGGCACGCACCTGTATGAGCACGAGGATCCGCGGCTGCGCGAGCATCCCGACTGGGGGACGCGCATCTTTAACTACGGCCGCACGGAGGTGCGCAGCTTTCTGTGGTCGAGCGCGCTCTTCTGGCTTGAGAAATATCACGCCGACGGGCTGAGGGTGGACGCGGTCGCCTCCATGCTCTACCTGAACTACTCGCGCAAAGAGGGCGAGTGGGTTCCCAACGTTTTCGGCGGCAACGAAAACCTGGAGGCCATCGGATTCATCAAGGGATTCAATGAGCTCGCCCACCAGCATCATCCCGGCGTGTTGACCATCGCGGAGGAATCCACGTCGTGGCCCATGGTGTCGCGGCCAACCTACGTGGGAGGGCTGGGCTTCAGCCTGAAGTGGAATATGGGCTGGATGCACGACATGCTGCAATTCTTCTCGACCGACCCAATTTTCCGCCGCTACCATCAGTCCAACCTGACGTTCTCGCTGCTCTACGCCTTCAACGAGAATTTTGCGCTGGTCCTTTCCCACGACGAAGTCGTGCACGGCAAGCGCGCGCTGCTGGCGAAAATGCCCGGCGATTACTGGCAGCAATTCGCCAATCTGCGAGCGCTTTTTGCATTTCTCTACGGGCATCCGGGAAAGAAAATGCTCTTCATGAGCGGGGAATTCGGCCAGTGGAATGAGTGGGACTCATCGCGCGAAATTGACTGGATGCTGCTGGGCTTTGAGCCGCATCGCAAGCTTCAAGGCCTGGTTGCGGAACTCAACCAGCTGTGCCGCGCGGAGGGCGCGCTTCACCAGATTGATTTCGACTACACCGGCTTCGAGTGGATCGATTTCTACGATGCCGATCATTCCGTGATCGCCTTCCTGCGGAAAGGCTCCTCGCCCGGCGATTATCTGGTGGTTGTATGCAACTTTACTCCGGTGGTGCACCACGGCTATCGGGTGGGCGTGCCGGAAACGTGCTTCTATCGCGAAATTCTCAATACCGATGACGCGCGGTTCGGCGGAAGCGGCGTGACCAATTCCGACGGCTGCCAGAGCGTTCAAATCGCGTGGCAAAACCAGCCGTGCAGCATTGGATTGACCCTGCCTCCGCTCGGCGTGGTCTACCTCAAACCGCAGAGGTAGGGCATCCTCCCGTTTCCCCTTTTTCATTGCGCACAAAGGATTGTTCTGCGGGCGGCTCCTCGCTATAATGCCCCTCAGGTTCGCGGGACCGCGTGCAAACATGGGTGGAGCTCCACTGAAGTCGGCTGAGGGCCGCAGAAGCACACGCCTTTCTATCTCCATTCCGGTTGTTATCTCCGGAATGGATATTGATGGAAATGATTTCAGTGAAGGTGTCCGCACCCAGATCGTGAACAAGCACGGCGGAAAGATTGCCACCACCCGCCGCCTGAAGATGGGCGCGGAAGTGTTGATTGAAAACCCCGCCAACGGCAAGTCGGCAAATTCCAAAGTGGTCTGGCTGGATGGAAATCAATCCCCGGAGGGCATGCGCAGCGTGGCGCTCCAGTTGATGGAAGCGCAGAACATCTGGGGGATTTCGTTTCCGCCGGACGACTGGACCGTCGATCTCAGGGAAGACCCGCCCACCGGCCGGCACAATAAGGCTTAGACGCGCGAAACTTCCATGTTGACCGAACGCGACTGCTCTCAGCTCAAGCTGTGAAGGTATTCGTAGCTCATCTTCACGGCTTCCAGCGGCGGCTGCTCACAGTAATCCTGCTCGATAAAGAAGTGCTTCATTCCTCCCGTGGGAGCGGCCGCAAAAATGCGCTTCCAATCGATAGTGCCGTGGCCGACAGGTGCAAACAATCCCATCTTGGCGTCGAGTTCGTGTGCCACAGCAGGGTGGTCCGTCATGTCCTTGATGTGAAGGAGCGGGAAGCGGCCCGGGTATTTCTTGAAAAGGGCCACGGGATCCTGGCCCGCGTGCGTGATCCAGAAACAATCCATTTCAAATTGCACGAGCTTGGGGTCAAGCGCCTTCATGAGAAATTCATACGCCGTGGTGTCGCCGAACTTTTGAAATTCGAAATTGTGGTTGTGGTAGCAGTATTGAATGCCTGCCTTCCGCGTCTGCTCGCCGGCTTTATTGAAGAGGTCGGCGAGGCGCTTCCAGTCATCCAGGGTCTTGCGTTCGTCGGCATCAAGGATGGCGTTCACCATGTACTTCATTCCAATGGTTTGGGCTTTCTCAATTTCCAGCGCCCAATTGCCGCGCAAATGGCGCGTCATGTAATGCCCGCTGGGGGCGGTCAGGCCGTCGTCCTTCAGAATCTGGGCGAATTCCGCCGCAGTTTTGCCGTACAGGTCGTAAAGCTCAACCTCCTTGATGCCGATGGCCGCGACCTGCCTGAGCGTTCCCTGCATGTCCTTCTGAAGATCGTCGCGGAGCGTGTAAAGCTGAAGGCCAATGGGCTTGCCGTAGGGGTTCGCGAAGAGGTTGCCCGGGGCCTGCGCAGCCGCCAGTGACGCGAGTCCCAGCGCGCTGCGATTCAAAAATTGTCGTCGATTTATCATGTCCATCCATTCTCCTAGAATTCAAAATAACAAAGCCATTACTACACCACTC